>CAMVAJ010000002.1 GCA_947165425.1 uncultured Clostridia bacterium | reverse complement strand
ACGAGATTGCGATCTGTGACTGGAGTTCAGACGTGTGCTCTTCCGATCTAGCCGCTGCTGCGGGAGGTGGACGGGCTGATCGCCCGCCTGCAGGACTACGCGGACGCCCTCCGCGCCTCGGACGCCCCGCGGCTGGAGGCCCTGCTCCGGGAGGGGCGGCTCACCAAGGAGGCTCTGGAGGAGGGCTGAGCCGCCCTCTCTCTTCCTCCGTCTATCCCGCCGGCAAAGGGGGTTACAAACGTGTTCAGGCTTCGCTTTTCCGCGCTGCTGACGGCGCTCGCGCTGCTGCTGCTCGCTCCCTGCGGCTCCCTGGCGGAACTGCGGCGGGGCGACCGCTCGGAGGAGGTGCGCCAGGCCCAGCAGATGCTCTTTGAGCTGGGCTTCCTGAACGGCAAGGCGGACGGTGTTTTCGGTCCCAAAACCGAGGCCGCCGTCCTGGCCCTCCAGCAATACCTGGATCTGGAGCAGACCGGCGTCCTCGACGACGAGACCGATTTCGCGCTGCTGGATCTGTACTTCCTGGCCACCGGCGTCATGGCCGGGGACGGCCCTGATCCGGAGGAGATGCGGGATCTGTATCCGGAGACCTGCAGCTGGGAGGGCGCGGACGAGTGGGGCGGCGTCTTCTGCTACCGTCACCAGGAGGAACGCCGACTCTCGGATGAGCTGGAGCGCACCGGGCCGGCTAAGCTGACCCGTCTTCTGACCCGGCAGCTCAACGCACTCTGGGAGCGGGACATCCTCGCCCTCTACGACGAGTGGATCGAGTGCGTGCCCGAGGCGGAAAAGCATATCCCCCGGGAGCAGAAACAGATTTTTCAGGACAGCCTGGCCAGGTACCGCCGGCAGTGGAAGCGTCGGAAAACCGACATCGCCCTGGCCGAGGAGATGACCTGGCTGCAGATGAACGGCATCGACCTGTGCTTCGAGCTGCACGGGATGGAGCCGAACACCGGCGAATAGACTTCCCCGCAAAAACAAGACCGCCTCCGGCCTTCCGCTCCGGACGCGGTCCTGTTTTTTTGCTTGCTTATCGCTCCGCCCGCCGCTGTCCCGCGGTGACGAAGTGTTCCTCCCCCATCTGGCTCACCCGGGTATTGGCGTGCTTGTCGCGGAACTGGCTGGGCGTCATGCCCTCCACCTCCCGGAAGACCCGGTTGAAGGTGGCGATGGAGCCGAAGCCGGCGCGCAGCGCGATCTCCGTGATCTGGGTGGAGCCGTCCATCAGCAGCTGGCGGCAGCGCGACATCCGCTGCCGGTTCAGATAGGCGTGGAAGCTGATCCCGGTGTACTCGCTGAAGAGGCGGGTAAAGTGATACTTGGAATACCCGCACTGCGCCGCGAGCCCCTCGAGGGTCAGCCGCTCATCGCAGTGCTCGGTGATGAAGGCGCAGGCGTCCTGCATCGCCACCAGCGTCCGCTTGGCGGCCGCCGGGCCGGTCAGCATCGCGCTGCCGTCCCCCCGGGCCAGCAGCGCCCGTCCGCAGGCGGTCAGCGCCAGGTGCAGCCACGCCCTGGCCGCGGTCCTGCCGAAGTGGCTCTCGCTCTGGATCTCCCGCGCCGCCATCTCCAGGCATTTCACCACATGGGCGCAGCTCTCCCCGTCCCCCTCCGGCGTCAATAGCTGACAGGGGTAGAACCACCGCTGCAGGAGGGCGAAGTCGTCGATGGCCAGCAGCTCCTCCTTCTCCACGAGAAAAATGACGCGCCGTCCCCGCTCCTGCTGGGCCAGTTCGTGCACCACGCCCGAGGGGATCAGCAGCACCTCCCCCGGCTGCAGCCGATACACGGTCCCCTCCACCGTCACGGAGAAGCGGTTCTCGATCGGGGTGATCAGCTCATAGGCGTTGTGCCAGTGGGAGCGGTATCCCTCCGTCTCCTGGTTCAGATAGAGCCGGATCGACCCCTTCACCGAGGGCTTGACGTCCACCTCTTTCGGCATGTCTCTCACCGCCTTACGGTTTCCTTACTTCTTGCTCTATTCTACGCAATTCGTGCGATTTTCGCAAGTCCATTTCCGCTGTTTCAAAAAAACAGTGAAAGCCCGCCCCGCAAAAAGCGGGACAGGCTTTCATCTTCAGAAGCATCAGAACAGACCCGTGATCTTCCCGTCGTCCGAGACGTCGATATTCAGCGCGGCGGGGGCCTTCGGGAGGCCGGGCATCGCGATGATATCGCCCGCGAACGCCACCACGAAGCCGGCGCCGGCGCTCAGCCGCGCCTGACGGATGGTGAGCGTGTAGCCGGCCGGCGCGCCGAGGGCCTTCGCGTTGTCGGAGAAGGAGTACTGCGTCTTCGCGACGCAGACCGGGGCCTTCCCCCAGCCCTCCGCCTCGAAGGAGGCCAGCTGGGCCTCCGCCGCCGCGGCGAAGGTGACCCGCTCCGCGTGATAGATCCGCTTCGCGATGGCCTCGATCTTCGCCTTCAGGGGCATCTCGTCCGGATAGCAGAAGCTCGGCTCCGCCTTGGCCGCGCCGCAAACCGTGTCGCGCACCAGGGCCGCCAGCTCCTCCGCGCCCTCGCCGCCCTTGGCCCAGCCGTCGCAGAAGGCCACCGGCAGGTTGTTGGCCTTGCAGGCCTCGGTCAGCAGCTCCACCTCGGCGGGCGTGTCAGAGACGAAGTGGTTGATCGCCACCACCACCGGGAGCTTGTAGACGTCCCGCAGGTTCGCCGCGTGCTGGAGCATATTCGGCATGCCCAGCCGCAGCGCCTCCAGGTTCTCCTCGGAGAGCTTCGCCTTCTCGCAGCCTCCGTGGTGCTTCAGCGCCCGGATCGTCGCCACCAGCACCACCGCGTCCGGCCACAGGCCGCTCTGGCGGCACTTGATGTCCAGGAACTTCTCCGCGCCCAGATCCGCGCCGAAGCCAGCCTCGGTCACCACCCAGTCCGCCAGGCGGCGGGCCGTCCGGGTCGCTATCACGCTGTTGCAGCCGTGGGCAATGTTGGCGAAGGGGCCGCCGTGCATCAGGCAGGGCGTGCCGTCGATGGTCTGCACGAGGTTGGGCTGCAGGGCCTCCGCCAGCAGCGCCGCCATGGCGCCCTGGGCGTGGAGGTCGCCCGCGGTGACGGGCTTGCCGTCGAAGGTGTGGGCCACCAGCAGCCGCGCCAGGCGCGCCTTCAGGTCCGCCAAAGAGGAGGCCAGGCAGAAGACCGCCATCACCTCGCTGGCCGCCGTGATGTCGAAGCCGTCCTCCCGGGGCATGCCGTTGGCCTTGCCGCCCAGGCCGGAGACGATCTGCCGCAGCTGCCGATCGTTCACGTCCAGGCAGCGGCGCCATACCACGCGGCGCGGGTCGATCCCCAGGGCGTTGCCCTGCTGGATGTGGTTGTCCACCATGGCCGCCAGCAGGTTGTTGGCGGCGGTGATGGCGTGGAGGTCGCCGGTGAAGTGCAGGTTGATGGCCTCCATGGGCAGCACCTGGGCGCGTCCACCGCCGGTGGCGCCGCCCTTCATGCCGAAGACCGGGCCCAGGGAGGGCTCGCGCAGGGCGAGCATCGCCTTCTCGCCGAGGCGGGTCAGGCCGTCGGCCAGCGCCACGCTGACAGTGGTCTTGCCCTCACCCGCAGGGGTGGGGTTGATGGCCGTCACCAGCACCAGGTGCGAATCCTCCGGCGCGGTGATCTGCCGGGTATCCACCTTGGCCACAAGGCGGCCGTAGGGCATCAGGGCTTCCTCCGGGATGCCTGCCTTCCGGGCGATTTCTGTGATGGGTCTGGGCTGCGCCGCCTGGGCGATTTCAAGATCGGTCATGGGGTTTCTCCTCCTTAATGCGTCTCACGCCCCGATGGCGTTGCCGGTATAGAGTTCGTAGTACTTGCCCTTCTGGGCGATCAGCTGGTCGTGGGTGCCGCGCTCGATGATCCGTCCCTGCTCCAGCACCATGATGCAGTCGGAGTTGCGCACGGTGGAGAGCCGGTGCGCGATGACGAAGGTGGTGCGGTCCCGCATCAGCGCGTCCATGCCCTGCTGGACCAGCGCCTCGGTGCGGGTGTCGATGGAGGAGGTCGCCTCGTCCAGGATCAGGCAGGGCGGATCCGCCACCGCCGCGCGGGCGATGGCCAGCAGCTGCCGCTGGCCCTGGGAGAGGTTGGCCCCGTCGCCGCGCAGCAGGGTCTGGTAGCCGTCCGGCAGGCGGCGGATAAAGCCGTCCGCGTTGGCCAGCCGCGCCGCCTCCATGCACTCCTCGTCGGTGGCGTCCAGCCGGCCGTAGCGGATGTTCTCCATCACCGTCCCGGTGAAGAGGTGGGTGTCCTGGAGCACCATGCCCAGGGACCGCCGCAGGTCTGCCTTCTTGATCTTGTTGACGTTGATCTCGTCGTAGCGGATCTTGCCGTCCTGGATGTCATAGAAGCGGTTGATCAGGTTCGTAATGGTGGTCTTGCCCGCGCCGGTGCCGCCGACGAAGGCGATCTTCTGGCCCGGCATGGCGTAGAGCGTGATGTTGTGCAGCACCGTCTTCTCCGGCACGTAGCCGAAGTCCACGTCGTTAAAGGTCACGCTGCCCTGCAGCCGGGTATAGGTGGTCTCCGAGCCGTCCCGGTGCGGATGCTTCCAGGCCCACACGCCCGTGCGCTCCTCCGTCTCGGTCAGGCTGCCGTCCGGGTTCTCCCGGGCGTTGACCAGCTGCACATAGCCCTCGTCCGTCTCGGGCTTCTCGTCCATCAGCTCGAACACGCGGCGCGCGCCGGCCATGGCCATCACGATGGAGTTCATCTGCTGGCTCAGCTGGCTGATGGGGCGGGAGAAGTTCCGGTTCAGCGACAGGAAGGTCACCAGGCTCCCCAGCGACAGCGGGATCAGCCCCGCGATGGAGGCGGCCGCGCCGATTACCGCGCAGACCACGTAGCTGATATGGCCGAAGTTGTTGTTGATGGGGCCCATGACGTTGACGGTGGCGTTCGCGGTGGAGGCCGCGTCGCGCATCTCCTCGTTCAGCTGCCGGAACTGCTCCAGGCTCTTCTCCTCGTGGTTGAAGACCTTCACCACCCGCTGGCCGGTCATCATCTCCTCCACATAGCCGTTGAGGGCGCCCAGGCACTTCTGCTGGGCCACGAAGCCCTTGCCGGCCCGCGCCGCGAGCTTGGCGGAGACCAGCATGGTCACGCCGATCATGACGAGGGAGACAATGGTCAGGTGCCAGGACATGGTCACCATGCTGACGAAGGTCATCACCACCGTCACCATGGAGTCCACGAAGGTGGGGATGCTCTGGCCGATCAGCTGCCGCAGGGTATCCACGTCGTTGGTGTAGACCGACATGATGTCGCCGTGGGCGTGGGTGTCAAAGTAGGAGATGGGGAGCTTCTCCATGTTGCCGAAGAGCTCCTTGCGCAGGCGCAGCATCGTGCCCTGGGAGACGTTGATCATGATCCGGTTCGAGGACCAGATCAGGATCACGCCGACCCCGAGGATCAGCGCCAGCCGGGTCAGCGCCGCCGCCAGGGAGGCGAAGCCCTCCGTCACCTCCACCGCGCCGCTGAGCATCGGGAGGATGTGGCTGTCGATCAGCGTCTGGGTGAACAGCGTGCTCTGCAGCGTGCACCAGGTGGAGGCGATAATGAGCAGCACCACCGCGATGACATGGGGCGTGTAGTGCGCCATCACGGTCTTCATGACCCGCATCAGATAGACGCCCTGCCCCTTGAGAGACTGTTTCGGCATAAACTGCCGTCCTCTCGGTCCGCTCATACCTCGTCCCCCCCCTTCCTGTCCGGGCTGTCGAAGTCGCCGCCGCCCTCCGTCTGGGTGGTGTAGATCTCGCG
The DNA here is from genome assembly GCA_947165425.1 of uncultured Clostridia bacterium. Taxonomy (GTDB): domain Bacteria; phylum Bacillota; class Clostridia; order Christensenellales; family Aristaeellaceae; genus RUG11272. The sequence goes on along the minus strand of CAMVAJ010000002.1, from coordinate 107,042 downwards.
GTAGATCTCGTTGTTCTCCAGCAGCTCCTCGTGGGTGCCGAAGCCGTTGACCTCGCCGTTCTCGAGCACCAGGATCCGGTCCGCATCCTGGACCGAGGAGATGCGCTGGGCGATGATCAGCTTGGTGGTGCCGGGGATGACCTCCCGGAAGGCCTTGCGGATCTTGGCGTCCGTGGCCGTGTCCACGGCGGAGGTGGAGTCGTCCAGGATCAGCACCTTCGGGGATTTCAGCAGCGCCCTGGCAATACACAGCCGCTGCTTCTGTCCGCCGGAGACGTTGTTGCCGCCCTGCTCGATGCGGGTCTCGTACCCGTCGGGGAAGCGGTCGATGAACTCATCCGCGCAGGCCGCGCGGCAGGCCGCCTGGCACTCCTCCAGCGTGGCGTCCTCCTTGCCCCAGCGGAGGTTGTCCAGGATGGTCCCGGCGAAGAGAACGTTCTTCTGCAGCACCACGGAGACGTTGTCCCGCAGCACCTCCAGGTCGTATTTGCGCACGTCGACGCCGCCCACCCGGACCGCGCCCTCCCGGACGTCGTACAGCCGGGAGATCAGGCTGACCAGCGAGCTCTTGCCCGAGCCGGTGCCGCCGATGATGCCGATGGTCTCGCCGGAGCGGATATGCAGGTCGATGTCCTTCAGGGTCGCCTCGCCGGAGCCCTGCTTGTAGGCGAAGGTCACATGGTCGAAGTCGATGTCGCCGCTGGGGACCCGCATGACGGGGTTCTCCGGGTTCTCGATGTCCGGCTCCTCGCTGAGCACCTCGGCGATGCGCCGGGCGCCGGCGGCGGACATGGTCAGCATGACGAAGATCATGGAGAGCATCATCAGCGACATCAGCACGCTCATCACGTAGGAGAACATACTCGTCAGCTCGCCGGTGGTCAGGGTGCCCTCCACCACGATCTGCCTCGCGCCCAGCCAGGAGAGCATGATGATGCACACGTACACCACCAGCATCATGAGGGGGCTGTTGAGGACGACGATCTTCTCCGCCCGCACGAAGAGGCGGTAGAGGTTCTCCGCCGCCTTGGAGAACTTGCTGTTCTCGTACTCCTCCCGGACAAAGGCCTTCACCACGCGGATGGCGGAGACGTTCTCCTGGACCGAGGCGTTCACGTCGTCATAGCGCGTGAAAACCTCGGAGAAGCGCTTGGTGGCCATCTTCACGATCAGCCCGAGGCAGAGGGAGAGAAACACCACCGCGATCAGGAAGATGCTGGACAGCCGCGCGTTGGTGGCGAAGCACATGATCATCGCGCTGATGAAGGTCAGCGGCGCGCGCACCGCGATGCGCAGGATCATCTGGTAGGCGTTCTGCACGTTGGTCACGTCCGTGGTCAGGCGCGTGATGAGGCCCGCGGTGGAGAACTTGTCGATGTTGGCGAAGGAGTAGCGCTGGATGGTTTCATACATGCCATTGCGCAGGTTCGCCGCGAAGCCCGTGGAGGCCTTCGCACCGAAGCGCCCGCCCAGGACGCCGAAGGCCAGGGAGGCGAAGGCGCACAGGAGCATGATCAGGCCGTAGCGGATGACCTCCCCCACGTTGCCCGGCGTGATGCCCTTGTCGATCAGGGAGGCCATCACGAAGGGGATCAGCATCTCCATGAACACCTCTCCGGCCATGCAGGCCGGCGTGAGGATGGAGGGGAGCTTGTACTGACGGATGTACCCGGCGAGCCTGCGCACCGTGCCGACGGGGCGGCCGGTGCGCTCCGTCTGTGCTGTCTGTGTCATGGGATCACCCTTTCAAAAGCCGCAAAGGTCGTGCTGAAAGCGTCATACAGGCTACACTATAAAGGAAGAGGCGGGGTTTGTCAAACCAAAATCCCCGCCTCTTCCGGCAGATGTATCAATGTCTCTCTCCGGCGGCCAGATTGCCCATCCGGCCCCTTATTCCCTGGGATTCGGCTCGTCCCCGACGCACCAGCCCCGGAGCTTGTTCACGGTCCTGGGCACCGCGTCCTGGCTGTTCTTCCAGGGCTCGGCGGTGTAGCGGTAGTCGAACTTCTTGATGAACCAGGAGATGTCCTCCTGGATGCGCGCGCCGTTGCGCTTCTGCAGATCCTCCAGCGTCCGGGCAAAGTCCGCCAGCCCCTGGCCGGACAGCTCGCTCCCCGCCATGGCGGCCAGATCCGCCAGATGGGGCAGGCAGACGCCCTTCCCCTTCTCGAAGGCCTTGCGGAACTCCGTGTCATGGCTCCACAGGTGGAAGAAGGTGTGCAGATAGCGGTCCATCTCCGCGTCGATGCTCCGGCACATGATGCACCCGCCCGCTAAACTGCGCAGCTCCTCGGCGGCCTCCGCCATGCCTCTGGCCGCCTGCTGGCCCGCCCGGGTCAGCCTGCCCAGCGGGGAGGCGGCGGCCGCCTGCGCCGCCTTGCGGAAGCGCTCCACGGCTTTCTCCGCCTTCTGCGCCGTCTCCGCGTGGTGGGACTCCAGCATCAGCGCGTGCCCGAGCCGGTTGCTCATGCCGTAGAGCATGGCGTGGTGCCGCCGGCAGAAGCCCTGGGCGTTGACCTGGATGCGGGTGTCCGGCTCCATCACCGACGCGCCCAGATAGCGCTCGGCCTCGTTCAGCTCGGTCCGCCGGGCCAGGGCGCACAGCAGGCATTCCCCGTCCAGCTTCATCGCGTCCCAAACCGGGATCGTGTCGATATGGTATTTCATCTCTCCGCCCCTCTCCGCCGTCCAAGCCACCGCTGCGGGAAACTTTTCTCATGGATCATCCATTTCGACGTCCGGCCGGTTTTTCCTTCGCGCGGCGCGAACCATTTTGCCCAGCCCCACCGGCAGCTCCGTCACCGCCAGCACGAGCAGCACCATCAGCAGCGCGTAGGCGTAGATGTCCGCGTACTCGAAGAAATAGCTGCTGGAGTAGACCGCCTTGCCCAGGGAGTCCCGGGTCTGCACCAGGTACTCCGAGGAGACCACCAGCTTCAGCGCCATGCCCGCGGCGCTGACATAGGCCTGCCGCAGGTAGCCCGCCATCATCGGGAGATGCACATGCCACAACACCCGGGCGTTCAGATTGCTGTTCAGGCGGTAGACGTCCCTCAGCTCCGGCTCGATCCGCCGGCAGCCCTCCGAGGCCGCCTCGCTGATCAGCGGGATCAGCACCACCACCGGCGCCACCAGCGGCACCTGCTCGTATTTGAGCAGCACCATCGTCACCACGATCAGCACAATCATCGGGATCGCCCGAATCAGCGCCATCAGCGGCCGCAGCAGGTTCCGGGCGAAGTCGCTCAGGCCCTCCAGCAGCCCCACCGCCACGCCGAGCAGCGTCGAGACCGCCAGCACCTCCAGCAAATGCAGGAGCGTCGTCCAGAGCTGGCGGTAGGTTTTCGCCTCCCCCAGCAAACCGAAAAAGGCCCGGAGAATGGCGGGCACGCCGGGAAAAACCAGCGTGTCGCCCTTCCACTGGCCGGCTGCCTGAATCAGGCAGCCGATCAGCAGGATCCCCAGGCACAGGGTCAAGGTCTCTTTGGCCTTACTCCGCCACATAGTAGAAATCGTCCGCGGGCAGCTCGCCGCCGTACTGCGTCAGATCGTAGGCCGCGGTCGTCTCCACGTCCGCGCGGGCCTGCGCGGCGGCCACGAAGCGCAGCGCGCAGCGCGGGATCGCCGCCGCCGCCACCTTGGCGTTGGGGAGCAGCTCCAGCTTCACCGCCGCGTCCACGACGGCTTCCAGGTTCTCGGCGCCGGCGTTCACCGCCGCCTCGGCCTTCTCCAGATAGGCCTTCACGAGCTCCGGCTGCTCGGCGGCGGTCTGCGCCTTCACGAACAGGCCCGCCTGGGCGAAGCCCTCGCTGCCGTTGGCCGCCTTCAGCAGCTCGTTCACGCCGATGCTGGTGATGTTGCCGCTCTTAATGGAGGCGGCCGTCAGGGCCGGCTCCGCGGTCATCACGATGGCGTCCGGGTCGGAGAGCAGCAGGGCCTGCGTGTTGGCGGCGCTGCCCAGATAGGCGATCTCCGCCGGCTTGACGCCGTTGGCCTCCAGGGCGAAGAGGGCGACGGAGGCGTTGATCGTGTTCTCGCCGAAGAGGGTCACGGTCGCGCCGTTCATGTCCTCCAGCTTGAAGTTCTCGCGCTGGGAGGCGAAGAACAGGTTGCCCCAGGTCACCACCGCGGCCAGCTTATAGGTGGACTTGCCCATCTTGAAGAGCTTCGCGCCCGCGTTGATCGGCGCGATGATGAAGTCGGCGTTCTCGTTGGCGAACTCCGCCGTGATCGTCTCCGCCGCCACATAGGTGTAGTTGTCGGGGTTCTCCACGGCCAGCGTCGCCAGGGCCACGCCGGGGGCGCCCGCCGGGGCCGCCACCTTCACCGCGCTCAGGTCATCTGCGCCGGCCACGCCCAGGCACAGGGCCAGCACGAGCGCCATCATAGAAATCAGAAGCTTTTTCATATCACATAACCTCCTTAGCAGGAAATATTTGGGTCCGGCCTTCGCCATCCTGCAGAGTATAGCAGATTGTTAAAAAAATGTCAATATGAGGAAATCGCCCTTTGCTCCCCCCTGGCCCGCTCCGGCAGACAGGAGAGCACCACCGCGGCGAACACCACCGCGAAGCCCACGGCCACGCGCACCGAGAGCTGTTCGCCGTAGAAGAGCACGGAGGACAGCGCGCCGAAGACGCTCTCCAGCGACAGCAGGATGCCGGCGCTGGCGGGCGAGGTCATGCTCTGTCCGACATTCTGCATCATCAAGGCGAGGGCTGTTGAGAAGACGACCAGATACCCGATCTCCCAGACTGCCGTGGACGGAATGGATGCCGGTATCGGTTCGGTCAGCAGCGCGCCGGTCAGGCAGATCACGCCGACCGTAACAAGCTGTCCAACCGTCAACGCAATCGGATCGTCCTCCCGGCCATAGTGGCCGAGCATCGTCACCTGGAAGGCGAAGAGCACGCCGCACAGGAGCGAGAGCAGATCTCCCGCGCCCACCGTCAGCCCCTCCTCCAGGGAGATCAGGCCGATCCCGCCCAGGCAGATAAAGCCCGCAAGCAGCGCCCTTGCGCCTGGCGCTTTCCGGCTCCACCGCCAGTCGATGAACGGCACGATCACGCAGTAGACAGCTGTGAGAAAAGCGTTCTTCCCCGGCGTGGTCTCCCGCAGGCCGAAGGTCTGCACGATATAGGCCGCCGCCAACACCGCGCCGACCTGCACGCTGTGCAGCAGCGTTTTGCCGCGCAGTCTGCCCAGCCGCCGGTGGAAAACCGCTGATACAATCACGCCGCCCAGCAGAAAGCGCACGGCCAGCAGCCAGAATACGCCGATGTTGTCCAGTGCGTCCTTCATCACCACGAAGGCGATGCCCCAGATCAGGGCGGCGAGGGCGCAGATGACGCGCCCCTTTGCGGATCTCGACATAGACTCACGAAAGGCGGGAGCGTCGCCGCTCCCGCTTTTTCCTTTTTATCATTCCGAGGGGTTTTCGTATCTATTCAGCCGTCCAGCGGAACCTCTCCACCGCAAGCGCTCCCCCTCCCAATTACTGTGAAAATACGAAGTATTCTCATTCATCGTGTTAAATAGCACTTCGTACTATTGATGGTTATTTCAGGGAAGGCTTCAGGTAGCTTTAACCCCTGTCTCCCCTGAAAGGGGAGATGTCGCCGCAGCGACAGAGAGGTTTCCGTCGCAACTGCCCGTGCGACTGAACAGCTACATCCTGTTGATGCTTCTTTCCGTTCCCGCCACCACGGCGGTGCGAAGCGCTTATCTCTTCTTTCCGCCAAAGAGGGAGGTGATGGAGCCCAGGATGCCCCGGGTGATCTGCCGCGTCACCTCGCGCGAGGCGGTGGTGATGGCGGTGTTCTTGATCTTGCCGATGGTGGAGGCGTTGTACTTGGCCCGGGCCTCGCGCTCCTCCCGCAGCTCGTCCGCGCGCTTGCGGCGCTCCTCGGCGATGCGCTCCTTCTCGGCCTTCTCCGCGGCCTTGCGCTGGGCCTCGGCCTCCTTGGCGGCCTTCGCGGCGGCCTTGGGGTCCACCGGCGCGGCGCTCTCCGGCTGGACGGGGACGTAGGTCCCGGTGGCCGGGTCGAAGCGCATGGCCATCATCTTCTGGATGTACTGGCCCGTGGCCGCGTCGTAGATCATGACCGGCATCTGCACCGTGGGCTGCTGCACCACCTGCTGCTGCGGGGCCGCCTGCTGCACCGCCGGGGCCGCCGGCGCGGCCTGCGGGATGGGCGTCATGGTCTCGATGACCTTTTGCTCATACTGCCCCGTCACCGGATTGTAGACCATGAAGCCCTGGGGCTTGCTGGTCACGGGCTCCGGCTCCGGCTGGAAGGCCGGGGCGGCGGGCTCGGGCTGAGGCGCGTAGCCGAACGGCTGCGCGGGGGCCGCGTAGCTGATCTGGGGCGCCGGGGCCGCCTGCTCCGTGAAGTGGCCGGAGAGGATCTCGTAGGCGCTCTCCCGGTCCACCGGCTTGTCGTAGACGCCGTAGAGGGGGCTGGTGCTGATGAAGGCCTGCCGCAGCTCCGGCGTGATCGCGCTCATGTAGCTCTGGGGCGGCAGGATCGTCGCCCGGTCCACCACGCAGGGCGCGCCGTGGGCGTCCAGGAAGGACACCAGCGCCTCGCCGGTCTTCAGCGCGGTGATGGCCTCCTCGGTGTCGAACTTCGGGTTCACGCGGAAGGTCTGGGCCGCCGTCTTGACCGCCTTCTGATCCATGGGCGTATAGGCCCGCAGGGCGTGCTGGATCCGGTTGCCCAGCTGGCCCAGGATGGTCTGGGGGATGTCCGAGGGGTTCTGGGTGATGAAGTAGACGCCCACGCCCTTGGAGCGGATCAGCCGGACCACCTGGTCGATCTTCTCCAGCAGGGACTTGGTGCAGTTGTCGAAGAGCAGATGCGCCTCGTCGAAGAAGAAGACGATCCGCGGCTTGTCCAGATCCCCCTGCTCGGGCAGCAGCTCATACAGCTCCGAGAGCATCCAGAGCATGAAGGTGGAGTACATCGTCGGGTTGCGGAACAGCTTGTCGCAGGCCAGGATGTTAATGTTGCCCAGCCCCTCCTCGTCCAGCTGCAGCCAGTCGGCGATGCTCAGGGCCGGCTCGCCGAAGAAGAGGTCGCCCCCCTGGTCCTCCAGCACCGCCACCGCCCGCTGGATCGCGCCCACGGAGGCCGCGGAGACGTTGCCGTAGTGGAGGGTGTAGTTCCGGGCGTTCTCGCCCACGTAGGCCAGCATGGCCTTCAGATCCTTGATGTCCAGCAGCAGCATGCCCTCGTCGTCCGCCACGCGGAAGCAGATGTTCAGCACGCCCGCCTGGGTCTCGTTCAGGCCCAGCATCCGGGAGAGGAGCAGCGGCCCCATCTCGCTGACCGTCGCCCGCACGGGATGGCCCTGCTCGCCGTACACATCCCAGAAGACCGTCGGGAAGGCGCGGTACTGGAAGGATGGCACCTGGCAGTCCGCCAGCCGGGACGCGATCTTCTCCGAGTGTTCTCCGGGCTTGACCATGCCGGCCAGATCGCCCTTGACGTCGCTCAGGAACACCGGCACGCCCATGGCGGAAAAACCCTCCGCCAGCACCTTGAGCGACACGGTCTTGCCCGTGCCGGTCGCGCCGGCGATCAGGCCGTGGCGGTTCGCCATCTCCGGCAGCAGGCAGACCGGCTTCTCTCCGGTGCCGACCCAAATCCGATTCTCATACAGCATATGCGTTCCTCCCTTTCGTCAGGCCGCGGATTCTGTGTGTTTCATTGGCCCTATTCTACTTGAGAAACCCTGTTTCGTCAAGGAAAAAACGCGCGCCGCCCGCGCCGCTTTGCCCGGTTTCCGGGTCAGATGGAAAAAGCCTCTTCCCCTCTCCCGTCAATTATGTTATAATTCACGCAATCAAAAAACCACCCCGGGAAAAGGAGCGTGTATTTCTCATGTATCTCAACGGGAAGCAGAAGGCGGCCTTCGGCATCGGCGCGGTCGGCAAGGATATGGTCTACGCCCTGTCCGCGTCCTACGTCATGTACTACTACCAGGATCTGCTGGGGCTGCCCGCGGCCTTCGTCGGCACCATTCTGATGATCGCCCGGATCTTCGACGCCTTCAACGATCCCTTCATGGGCGTGCTGGTGGCCAAGACCAAGAGCCGCTGGGGCCGCTTCCGCCCCTGGCTTCTCTCCGGCACCGTGCTCAACGCCTTCGTCACCTATCTGATGTTCAAGGCTCCGCAGCTGGAGCAGGGCGGGCTGATGGTCTTCTTCACGATCATCTACATCCTCTGGGGCATGACCTACACCATGATGGACATCCCCTACTGGTCCATGATCCCCGCCGTCACCGACACGCCCAAGGACCGCGAGAACCTCTCCGTCATCGGCCGCACCTGCGCGGGCGTGGGCTCCGCCCTGGTGCAGGTCGGCACGCTGATGCTGGTGGGCTTCTTCGGCGGCGGCAACGAGCGGCAGGGCTTCGCCATGGTCGCGCTGGTCATCTCCATCATCTTCATCATCGCGGAGATCATCTGCTGCCTCTTCGTCAAGGAGCGCCAGCAGACCCGGATGGAGACGGTCTCCGTGGGCGAGATGTTCCGCTCCCTCTTCCGCAACGACCAGGCCATGATCACCGTCCTCGCCATCCTGATGATCAACTCCGCCCTCTACATCACCTCCAACCTGGTGATCTACTTCTTTAAATATGATATGGGCGGCGCCGGCTGGGTGGGCAACTACACGCTCTTCACCACCTTGGGCGGCGGGACGCAGATTCTCGGCATGATGGTCGTCTATCCCCTCCTGCGGAAAAAGCTCAGCAACACGCGCATCTTCAACGTCGCCCTGTGCATGTCCATCCTGGGCTACGCCCTGCTGCTCCTCATCTGCTTCACGGGCCTGGGCGGCAGCCTCCCGGCCATCTGCGTGCCCGGCGTGCTGATCTTCGCCGCCAACGGCATCCTCTCCGTGCTGACCACCGTCTTCCTCTCCGGCACCGCCGACTACGCGGAGCTGAAAACCGGCCACCGGGAGGAGAGCGTGATCTTCTCCATGCAGACCTTCGTCGTCAAGGCGGCCAGCGGCCTGGCGGTGTTCATCACCGGCCTCGGCCTGGACCTGATCGGCCTGGTGGGCAACACCGAGGAGACCGGCGAGATCGTGCAGCAGGCCGCCTCCACCATCCTGGGCCTGCGCCTGCTGATGACCATCATCCCCATCGTGCTGCTGGCCGTGGCCCTGTTCTTCTTCAACCGCAAGTTCATCCTCACCGACGAGCGCGCCGCCCAGATCGCGCAGGAGCTGCAGGCCCGCCGCGCGGAGCAGGCGCAGAAGTAAGGGCAGATCGAGATGACATACTTTCAGCATGACCCGCAGCCCGAGCAGGAATCCCGCCGCGTTTTTCTCCAGCCGGTCGAGGACGACGCGGACTGGGAGGAAAACCTGGATTCCGCGGATCTGGCGGAGGACCTCCGGGACAGCTTTCCCGACGCCGCCGAGGACGCCCTCGAGCGGCAGGAGCGCCAGTCCCGCATCCGCCTGCTGGCGGGGATGAGCGATTTTCTGCTGATCGTCCTGGGCGTGGTTGCGGTGATCGCGCTCAGCGCCCTGATCCTGGCGCTGGTCCTGTGGCTCCGCCGGGATATCGTCGAGCGGCTCCCCGTGCTGGAGAATCTGACCGGCGCGGGCCTCCGCCCCAGCCTTGCGGGAGGTGTCCATGGAATCCTTTGAGCAATATCTGCGGGCGCAGGCGGAGGCCTCGCCCGTGCTTGACGGGCGGCGGCTCGTCCTCGGCGAGGGGGAGCTCCGTCACCCCCGCCTCTGCCTGATCGGGGAGGCCCCCGGCGGGCAGGAGGAGCGGGAGGGCCACCCCTTCGTCGGCAAGGCGGGTCAGAACCTGAACGCCTTTCTGGAGGTGCTGGGGCTGAGGCGGGAGGAGATCTATATCACCAACGCCGTCAAGGTGCGCCCCACCCGGGTCAGCCCGAAGGGCACCATCAGCAACCGGCCGCCCGACCGGGAGGAGAAGAAGCTCTTCTTCCCCCTGCTGTGGGAGGAGCTGCGCCGGCTGAACCCGCCCCTCACCGTCACCCTCGGCAACACCGCTCTGCAGGCCCTGCTAGGCCCGGAGTCGACCATCGGCGCCTGCCACGGCCGCGAGCTGACCTACAGTCTGACGGGCGACGCCGCCCCGCGCCGGCTGTTCCCCCTCTACCACCCCGCCGCCGTCATCTACGACCGCGCCCTGAGCGCGCTGTACGAGGCGGATCTGCAGGCGCTCCGGGCGCTGCTGCAGCGCTGAGGCGAATGAACGCAAAAAAGCTTATGAACCGTGCATTCAACCGGCCATAAGCTTTTTTTGCAGGCTTTTGATTCATTCACCACGCCCGCGCGGCGGTTCCGATCAGCGCCCCCGCCAGGATCGCCTCCGCCGCCTGGGTCAGCAGGGTCGGCATGGCGAGACGCCCGAGACCCTGCAGGATCAGCACCGCGCAGAGCAGCGCCGCGGGCAGGCAGAGCCAGCGCCCGAAGGGCATGTGTCCCCGGCTCTCCCCCGCCGCCATCGGCAGGAGCGAGAGCAGCGCCCCCGCGCCGAGCCCCCAGGCGGTCAGGCCCCAGTAGCCCGCGGCCCCCGCCGCGTCCGCCAGAGAGGCCATGCCCAAAAGCCCCAGCAGGGGCAGCGCGACGACCGCCAGCTTACGCAGGAACATGTGCCCTCATCCCTCTGTCTCCTCGTCCGGCGTCTCCAGCTGCTCCGCCAGCCAGCGCCGCTCCTTCGGCGTCAGCGCCGCCTCCGCCAGCAGATCCGGCCGGAAGCGCGCCGTGGCCAGCAGGGACTGCTGCCTGCGCCAGGCCGCGATCTTCGCGTGATCCCCGTTCAGCAGCACCTCCGGCACCGTCAGCCCGTTCCACTCCCTGGGCCGGGTATACTGCGGGTATTCCAGCAGGCCCTCCGAGAAGGACTCCTCCTCCGGGCTCTCCGCCGAGCCCAGCACGCCGGGGATGAACCGCGCCACGCAGTCCGTCAGCACCATCGCCGCCAGCTCTCCGCCGGTGAGGATATAGTCCCCGATGGAGATCTCCTCATCCACGCAGGTGTCCAGCGCCCGCTGGTCCACGCCCTCGTAGTGGCCGCAGAGCAGCACCAGCCGCTCCTCCCGGGCCAGCTCCCGGGCCAGGGCCGTGGTCAGCTTCCGCCCCCGGGGCCCCAGATAGATGCGCCGGCCCCGGAAGTTCTCGCCGCACACGGAGGCCATCGCGTCGGCGATGGGCTGCGCCAGCATCACCATCCCCGCGCCGCCCCCGAAGGGGTAGTCGTCCGTGTTCTTGTGCTTCAGGGCTGAGAAGGGCCGGATGTCCGTCAGGCGGACGTCCAGCAGCCCCTGCTCCCGCGCGCGGCCGAGGATGGAGGCGTCCAGCACGCTCCGAAACATCTCCGGGAAGATCGTGAGGATGTCAATCCTCATACACAGCCACCTCTCGCAGCCGCTCCGCGTCCACGCGGATCAGCCCTTTTTCAATCTCCTTGCTGACGAAAACCTCCGGCAGGGACGGGGCCATCATGGTCCCGCCCGCGGGGGTGCGGAACACCCACACGTCCACCGCGCCGTGCTGGAGCACCTCCGTCAGCGTCCCCAGCTCCCTCTCCTCCCCGTCGACCGCCCGGCAGCCGATCAGGTCCGCGATATAGTACATGCCCTCCGGCAGCTTTGACGCGTGCGCCCGGTCGATGTAGAGCTGCGCGCCCCGCAGCTTCTCCGCCTCCTCCGGCGTATGGCAGTCCCCGAGGGTCACGTAGGCAAAGCCGTCGTGCACCCGCGAGCACTTCGCGGGCAGGGGCTTCCAGCCCTCCCCCTCCTTCAGGTAGAGCGTCTGCCAGCGCAGGAAATCCTCCGGGTCCCGGGCGTAGGGCTTGATTTTCGCCTCCCCGCGGATGCCGTGGGGCTTGAGCACCTCGCCGATCAGAAAATAGGGTGTCAGCATGCATTCGCCTCCGAATCTGTGACGAGGCCCTTCCGGCCGATCCGTCGAGAGCAAGATAGCATATCCGCCCGTTTTTTTCAATCCGCAAGTGGCGCGGGATAGGCAAAACTTGTCGAAAAAGCTTTACTTCTCTGCCGGATTATGCTATAAGATAAGAAAGGAATCTTTGTCCCCGGTTTTTGGTATGAAAAATAGAAAGGATGATCTCATTGGCGCTCAAGCACGCGGATATCATCAAAAAGCTGACCCTTGAGGAGAAGGCCCATCTCCTCTCGGGCCGCGATTTCTGGTCCACGGTCTCCGTGGAGGCGAAGGGTGTGCCCTCCATCCAGCTCTCCGACGGCCCCCACGGCCTGCGCAAGCAGGAGGGGGCGGGCGACCAGCTCGGCCTGAACGGCTCCCTCCCGGCCACCTGCTTCCCCACCGCCGCCACCATCGCCAACAGCTGGGATCCCACCCTGGGCGAGCGCATCGGCGAGTGTCTGGGCGAGGAGGCCGCGGCCCAGGGCGTCGCCGTCCTGCTGGGCCCGGGCATGAATATCAAGCGCTCCCCCCTGTGCGGGCGCAATTTCGAGTATTTCTCCGAGGATCCCTACCTGGCCGGCAAGATCGCGGCGGGCTATATCCGGGGCATCCAGAAGAACGGCGTCTCCGCCTGCCCGAAGCATTTCGCCGCCAACGGCACCGAGCTGCGCCGGCAGGCCTCCGACTCCGTGATGGACGAGCGCACCCTGCGGGAGATCTACCTGACCGCCTTCGAGATCGCGGTCCGGGAGAGCCGCCCGAAGAGCATCATGTCCTCCTACAACCTGATCAACGGCGTCTACGCCAACGAGAACGCCCACCTGCTCCAGGAGATCCTCCGGGACGAGTGGGGCTTCGACGGCTTCGTGGTCTCCGACTGGGGCGCCAACAACGATTTCGTCGAGGGCGTCCGGGCGGGCTCCCATCTGGAGATGCCCTCCACCGGCGGCGACTCCCCCAACCAGCTGATCGCCGCGGTCCGCGAGGGCCGTATCGGTGAGGACATGGTGGACCGCCGCGTGGACGAGCTGCTGGACGTGGTGCTCTCCACCGCCGAGGCCGTCAAGCGCCACGGCGGCAAGGCCTTCGACGTGGAGGCCCACCACCAGATCGCGCGCCAGGCCAGCGAGGAGAGCGTCGTCCTTCTGAAGAACGAGGGCGGCATCCTGCCCCTGAAGGCCGGCACGAAGGTCGCCCTGATTGGCGACTTCGCCAAGACGCCCCGCTACCAAGGCGCCGGCTCCTCCGTCGTCAACCCCACGAAGCTCGACAGCACCCTGGACGTCATCAAGGACTTCCCGCTGGAGCTGGCCGGCTTCGAGGGCGGCTATCCCCGCGTCGGCGCGGGCGACCCCGCCATGCGGGAGGCCGCCGTCGCCCTGGCGAAGAAGGCGGACGTGGCCCTGCTCTACCTCGGCCTGGACGAGATCTCCGAGTCCGAGGGACTGGACCGCAGCCACATGCGCCTCCCCCAGAGCCAGATCGACCTGCTGAAGGCTGTCTCCGAGGCGAACCCGAACGTGGTCGTGGTCATGAGCGCCGGCTCCGCCGTGGAGATGCCCTGGCTCGATCAGTGCAAGGGCATGGTGCACGGCTACCTCTGCGGCCAGGCGGGCGCCTCCGCCGTGCTGAAGGCCGTCTGCGGCCAGATCAACCCCTCCGGAAAGCTCAACGAAAGCTATCCCATCGCCTACGAGGACTGCTCCACCGCGCCCTACTTCCCCGCCGTGCAGCGGAATGTGGAATACCGCGAGGGGCTCTACGCGGGCTACCGCTACTATACCACCGTCGGCAAGAAGGTGCTCTTCCCCTTCGGCTTCGGCCTGAGCTACACGACCTTCGAGTACAGCGATCTCACCGCCACCGACAGCGAGGTCACCTTCACCCTGACCAACACCGGCAAGATGGACGGCGCGGAGGTCGCGCAGCTCTATGTCCACGCCGTGTCCCCCAACGTCTACCGCCCGGCCCGGGAGCTGAAGGGCTTCGCCAAGATCTTCCTGAAGGCCGGCGAGAGCCGGCAGGTCACCATCCCACTGGACGACAAGGCCTTCCGCTATTTCAACGCGAAGACCAACCGCTTCGAGATCGACGGCGGCGCCTACGAGCTGCAGGTGGGCGCGTCGGTGGAGGACATCCGCCTGAAGGCCACCGTCACCGTGAAGGGCACGGACGCCCCGCTGCCCTTCGCCAAGGGCGAGCTCCCCTCCTACGAGAAGGGCGAGATCACCAAGGTCGGCGACGCGGAGTTCGCCAAGCTCCTCGGCCATCCCATCCCGGACGGCTCCTGGAGCGGCACGCTGCAGATGAACGACGCCATCTGCCAGCTCTACTACGCCAAGTCCCTCAAGGCGCGGTTCATCTACAAGATCATGACCGCCATGCTCAACAAGTCCATCGAGAAGGGCAAGCCGGACCTGAACATCATCTTCACCTACAACATGCCCTTCCGCGCCATCGGCAAGATGACGGGCGGCCTGGTCTCCCAGGAGATGTGCGAGAGCATCGTCACCATCGTCAACGGCCACGGCATCGCCTTCTGCAAGGGTCTCGTCGGGCTGATCGGCGGCTTCTTCAAGCAGATGGGCGTCTCGAAGAAAGCGAAAGCGATCAAATAAGGAGGATCCGATCATGAACAAAACCGCCAACGGAGTGAACCCGATCCTCGCCGTCGTGCTGACGGTCATCGTCGCGGCGCTCACCGTCGTCCTCTTCGCCAAGGGTCATCCCTTCTGGGGCGTCGTCTTCGCCCTGATCACCGTCGATTTCCTAGCCGACGTCGTGCTGGCCTTCAAGAAGGCATAAATTGGTTCTGTACTCAAAAGGGCGGCCCGGCCTGCATCGCGTCGGACCGCCCTTTTCCTGAATGTGACCGTTCTGTTGAATCAACGAAAGGAAGCGAAGACATGGCGCTGGAGCAGAAAACCCTCGGCGCGCTGCTGAGCGACCCGCGCATCGCGCCGGTCGCGGCGGACGCGGTGCGCGGCTGGGATCTCACCAAGGAACCTCTCTGGGACAAGACGCTGGCGCAGCTGCGGGCCGAGCACTTCGGCGGCGAGATCGCCCAGGGGCTCGAGCGGCTATACCACGCGGCGGACCGCGGCGAATGGTACTTCCCGCTCTACGACGAGGCGGCGTGCGCGGCCGATCCGGCGCTCCGGGGCGTGAGCCTGGTCTGGCTCCCCTCCGGGGACCCCGCCGCGGGTGATCGGCCCTTCATCCTGCTGGTGCCGGGCGGAGGCTTCGTGAACGTATGGAATCTGACGGAGGGCTGGCCCATCGCCGCGCAGTTCAACGCGCTCGGCTACCATGTCTTCATCCTCACCTACCGGGTCGAGGCGCGGGAGCGGCTGCTGGAGAAGAACATGGAGGACTTCGCCCGGGCGCTGCGCCTGATCGGCGGGGAGCGGACGCGCTTCGGCCTGCGGGACGGGCGGTACCTCACCTGCGGCTTCTCCGCCGGGGGCTATCTCATCTGCCTGTGGAATACCCCCATGGGCTATGCCGCCCACGGTCTGCCCAAGCCCGAGGCCTCCTTCCCGATCTACCCGGTGGTCTCGATCAAACCGCCCATCGCCTACGCCGCGCCCGACCCGGCCACCGCGAAGCGCCTATACGGCTGCTCCGCCGGGGAGGCCGCCGCCATGGACTACGAGGTCGCGGAGCATGCGGAGGGCTTCCCGCCCTGCGCAATCTTCCTGGCCGCCGGGGATGAGCTGGTCAGCCCGGAGAACTCGAAGCTCCTCGCCGCCGCGCTGCGGGCGCAGGGCATCCCCTGCCGTCTGGAGATCGGCCCCGAGGGCGGCCACGGCTTCGCCGACGGCAGCGGCATGTGCATGGCCGGCTGGACGGAGCGGGCCGTCCGCTGGTACGAGGCGCTCTGATTGAATCCAAAACCGGCCCTTCCACCGCCGCCCCTTTGGGGGCGGCGGTCCCCCTCCCCGGCAAGCCGGGGAGGTTTTTTATCAATTCACTCGTCCTTGTCCGCGTCCGTCTCCGCCTTGCCGGTCATGCGCAGCCAGGCCTCGTCCTTGTCCACCGAGAGATCCCGGAATCTGCCGCCCCGGCGCTTCTCGTCCCGGGCGCAGACGCCCTTGTACTCGCACCACTGGCAGGCGGTCCAGTCGCCCAGCTTCGCCGGGGAGATGTCAATGCGGCCCTCCTGGATCCGCTGGGCCATCTCAGCCGCCAGGCGGCGGCTCCAGGCCATCAGCGCGTGCATGCCCCGCAGATCGGCGGTCATCCCGCCCTTGCGCGGCGTGCCGTCCGCGTTGAGCACCGCGCCGAGGATCTCCCCCCGCTCGCCGTTCATCGCCTCGATCACCGAGACGTCCTCCAGCGTCACGCCGGAGAGACGCATCTCCTTCGCCAGCAGGCGCTCCGCCTCCGCGCGGATGTCCTCGTCCGTCTCCACCAGGGGATCCTGGACGCGGAAATAGTAGGCCCCGGCGGGCAGCGCCCTCTCGCCCTGCTCCGCGGCGGCCAGATAGATCATCAGCTGCAGCTGCAGCCCCCAAAACATTTTCTGCCGGTCCAGCTTCACGTCCCCGCTCTTGAGATCGACCACCCGGAGGTAGACGCCCTCGTCGCCCTGCCAGCGGTCGATCCGGTCGATGCAGCCCTTCAGCGCCACCGTCCGCCCGTTCTTCAGATGCAGGATCACCGGCGGCAGCCCGCCAGGCTCACCGAAGCGCACCTCCGCGCTTGCGCTGATGAAGCCGGATTCCCGGGCGTGCCGCGTGAACATCCAGGCCGCGCGGCGCACCACCCGCATATACTCCTCCCCCTGGGCGCGGCCCGTCTCGTCCTCCGTCAGGGGGCCGGCGAGCCACTTCTCCCGCTCCGGGGCCGCCGCCGCCTCCACGAGGCGGTCGATCTCCGCGTCCGGCAGGCCCGGCCAGGCCGGGTGCTCGGCGGAGAGCATGGCGTAGCGGCACAGCACCGCGTGGAAGAAGGTTCCCTTCTCGTCCGCCATGAAGTCGAAATCCCGCGGGATCACCGGCGTCAGGCCATAGCGCACGAAGTGCCGGAACGCGCACTGGGCGAAGGTCTCCAGCCGGCTGATGGAGACCTCCTCCTGCTGGAAGATAGCGCCGGCCGTCTTCTCCGGCAGGGGCTTGGCCTCCACCGGGGCATCCATGCCCCGCAGCAGCTCCGCCGCCCGCGGCCGCCAGGTCTCGTCGGCGCGCAGCCGGTCCCAGGCCTCCTGCCACGTCTCGTCCAGCGCGCCGCCGCGCGCCAGCTGTGGCAGGCGCTCCATCGCCAGCTGCGGCGAGAGCGGCAGGGTCTCGGTCTCCGCCGCGACGCCGCCCGTCTCCCGCAGCTGCGGGAAGACCTGGCGCAGGTCCTCCACGAGGGTCGCGCTCTGCAGCGTCTTCCCGGCCGCGTCCATGCCCGCGCGCGTCAGCGTCAGCGCCCGCGCCGGCGCCGTCAGCGTGCGGTAGAAGGCCGCCCGGCGCAGATCGCCCCGGGTCTCCGCCGTGCGCCCCACCGGGAGGTAGGCCGCCTTGGAGAGCTCCTCCCGCTCCATGTCGGAGAGCAGCCCGTCGCTGTCGGCGGCGGTCACGCCGTCGTGCAGGCCCATCACCGCCATGGCGTCCAGCTCGCCGGTCATCAGATGCCCCGCCTCGCCGACGATCACCTCGTCCCCCGTGGGCGGCAGCGCGCCCAGCTGGGCGCTCGCCAGGCCGGACTCCACCAGCCGGGCCACCTCCCGCAGCCCGGCTTTCTCCCCCGCCAGCAGCGCGTGCATCTGCTCTAGCAGGCTCAGCAGCTTCTGCCAGACCTGCCGGTTCTGCGCCGCCTCCACCTGCAGCCCGCGCCGCAGCAGCTCCTCCTCCCGGAGCAGGAGCTTCGAGTAGCTGTCGTTGGCCTCGAGAAAGGCCCAGAGCGCCTCCGCCGCGCCGGAACCGTCGCCCGCCCGCTCCAGCGCCAGGCGGAGCTCCGTCAGCGGGGGCATCAGCCGCCCGCGCAGCTCCTCCATCTCCGCGGCCTGATCGCCCCGGGTGAAGGGAGCCGTCCACTTCTTCCAGCGGATTCCGTTCTCCACCGCGTAGCGCCGCAGCCGGATGGCCTCCTCGTCCGTCAGCGGCGTGAAGCCGGAGTCCAGCAGATCCAGCATCGCCCGCTGCTCATAGCCCGTGGCGACGGCCCGGGTCGCCGCGATCAGCAGCCGGCACAGGCCGTGCCGCGCCGCGCTGTCCATCCGCGCGAGATAGTGCGGGATGCCCGCCGCGGAGAGGGTCGCCGCCGCGATCCCCGCCAGCCCCGGGTCGGCCAGGGTCAGCCCCATGCGGGGCCAGGGGATCCCCTCCTCGTGCCAGCGCCGCAGCTGCGCCGCCGCGAAGAGCGCCTCGTCAAAGGGGTTCGCCGCCGTGTGCAGCCGGATCGCCGGGCAGGCGTCCGGCCAGGGCGAGGGCGTCTCCGCGAAGAGATTGCGCTCCAGATGCCGCAGCTCCGCCGCCCTGGGGGCCTCCCGAATCTGCGTCTCCGGGAGGATCACCGAGCTGCGCACGCCCGCCCGGTCCAGGATCATCTGAAGATTCTCCGCCGTCCGGATCTGGGCCCGGAAGGCCCGGCTGTCCCCGTCGTACTTCCCGCAGAGCGTCAGCGCCACGGTGACGCTGTGGGCCAGGCCCGCCATCCGGCCGATCAGCGCCGCGAAGGGGGACGGGATCAGGTCGAAGCCGCAGACATACACGTCCGCCCCCGCCGCCACGCCGCTGTCCGCGATGCGGTCGAGCAGCGCCCGCTCGGCCTCCTCCGCGTCCATGAAGCGGCCCGACAGCTTCTCGCGGTAGGCGCGCCAGATATGGGCGATGTCCCGCTCCTTCTCCCGGGTCAGCGTCCGGGCGGCAGACTCCGCCGTGCGCTCCAGCCACTCCGGGTCCAGGCCCGTCTGCTCCAGGTCGGCGATGAGCTGCCCCATCTGGTCCGGCAGGCCGGGCTGCGCCACCGAACTGCCGTAGTAGGTCAGCCGCTTCTGCTCCCGCTGGAGCACCTGGCTGATCACCATCGCCCGGCCGCAGTCGTCCAGAGCCTGCCGCGGCGGAAAGCCGGCCCGCTCCCGCACGCGGGCCGCCAGGCGGCGGGGGGAGAGCACGTCCACGTCCATCAGGCCAGGCACCCGCAGGCCCTCCAGCAGCTCCCGCTCCGCCTGCAGGGTATACTGGGCCGGCACCAGCACGAGCACCCGCCGCCCCGCGCGGCGGGCGGCGGCGATTCCGTCCGTCAGCTGCGGCAGCGTGCGGGCGGTCCGAAATCCAAGGATCTGAACGGTCGGCATGGTCTCTCTCCCTGTTTGCGGTTCAAGAAAGGGGAACAGGGCAACGCCCTGTTCCCCGGTGGTTGGTCTGTCGCAGAGGATTACTTCACAAGCTCCTCGCTCGCCTTGCGCAGCTGCTCGTTGAGCGCCTCCGCGCTGGCCTGGTCGGCCGCGTTGGTGTTGACGTAGAGCTTGATCTTCGGCTCGGTGCCGGAGGGGCGGATGCAGACCCAGCAGCCCTTCTCCAGCTCGAAGTAGAGCACGTCGGAGGACGGCAGGCCCGTGGGCTCCTCGCCCTCGGCGCTGCAGCGGGTGCCCTTGAGGTAGTCGCGCACGGCGGTGACCTTCATGCCGGCGATCTCCTTGGGCGGATTCTCGCGCAGGCCCTTCATGATCTCCTTCATGCGGCCGAGGCCCTCCTTGCCGGGCAGGGTCACGGAGACCACCTTCTCGACATAGTAGCCGTACTTCTTGAAGATCTCCTGCATCCGGTCGTAGAGGGTGATGCCCTCCTCCTCGCAGGCCGCGCTGACCTCCGTCACCAGCAGGGAGGCGTTGACGCCGTCCTTGTCCCGCACGAAGGTGGAGGACAGGAAGCCGTAGCTCTCCTCAAAGCCGAAGAGGAAGGTGTTGCTGCCGGTGTCCTGGAACTGCTGGATCTTCTCGCCGATGAATTTGAAGCCCGTCAGGGTCTCGAACATCTTGACGCCATAGTCCTCGCAGATCCGGTTGGCCAGGGAGGTGGAGACGATGGACTTCACCGCCGCGCCATTGGCCGGGAGGGTGCCCTGCTTTTTCTTGGTGGAGAGGATGTAGTGCAGCAGCACGCAGCCGATCTGGTTGCCGGTGAGCAGGTGGAAGGCGCCGTCCTTGCCGCGCACGGCCACGCCCAGCCGGTCGCAGTCCGGGTCGGTGGCGAAGATCGTGTTGGCGTGCACCTGGTCCGCCAGCTTGATGGCCAGGGTGAAGGCCTCGGGGTTCTCGGGGTTGGGGGCGCAGGTCAGCGTGGAGAAATTGCCGTCCGGCTTCTCCTGCTCGGTGACGACGGCCACCTTGTTGATGCCCAGCTCCCGGAGGATCCGGCGGACCGGCACGTTGCCGGAGCCGTGCAGGGGCGTGTAGACGATGGAGAGCTTGTCGCCCATGCGCTTGAGCATGTCGGGCTGGATGGTCAGGGTCTTCTCCTGCTCCATGTAGTCGTCGTCGACTTCCTTGTCGCCGATGATGTGCAGCAGGCCCGCCTTCTTGGCCTCCTCCTCGTCCATGGGCACGCAGTCGAGGTAGTTCAGCGCGCGGATATAGCTGGTCACGGCGTCCGCGGCCTCCGGGCCCAGCTGGGCGCCGTCCTCGCCGTAGACCTTGTAGCCGTTATACTGCGGCGGATTGTGGGAGGCGGTCACCACGACGCCGGCGGCGCAGTTCAGGTGGCGCACCGCGTAGGAGAGCAGCGGCACCGGGCGCAGGGCGTCGAAGAGGTAGGCCGGCACGCCCTCGGCGCAGAGCACCAGGGCGGTGTCCCGGGCGAACTCGGCGGAGCAGTTGCGGCTGTCGTAGCCGATGGCCACGCCGCGCTTGGCGTTCTCCGGATCCGTCAGCAGATACTGGGCCAGGCCCTTCGTGGCCCGGCGCACGTTGTAGCGGTTCATGCGGTTCATGCCCGCCCCCAGCACGCCGCGCATGCCGGCAGTGCCGAAGGAGAGCTCGGTGTAGAAACGGTCCTCGATCTCCGCGGGATTGTCCGCGATGGCCTTCAAATCCGCGATGGTGTCCACGTCCGCCGCGAAGTCCCGCAGCCAGGTCTCATAAGCTGTACGCACGTCCATGGGAAAAACCCCTTTCTGTTTTTCGATGGCAGAAGTATAACCGATTCGGGCCGGTTTTGCAATCTCTTTTACGCCAATGCAGAGCCTTTTGCCGCGAATGGCGCGCCGGTCTCCCGGCAGGTCTTCTTCATATATATAATAGACATCATTCCCCGCGCCACAGAGCGGCGCACGCGGTTTTGACGTTTTCGGACGCCGCAATGCGGTTTTGAGACGCGCCGAGTTGTATCTCGACCCCCCTTTTGCTATAATGAGCCCGTCACGAAAATGGGATAGAACCATTCCTCGAATCTGACGACGAAACAGGAGGAGAAAACAGATGGCACTCAAAGGACTGACCCGGGCGCAGGTCGAGGAGAGCCGCCGCCAGTACGGCGAAAACAGGCTGACTCAGATCCCCCCGGATCCGCTGTGGAAGAAGATTTTAGAGGGCTTCAAGGATCCGATGATCATGATCCTGCTGGTGGCGCTGGCCATCCAGGTCGTGCTGTGGATCATGGGCCGCGCCGAGTGGTACGAGCCCGTGTGCGTGCTGATCGCCATCCTGCTGGCCAACGGCGTCGCCTCCGTCTCCGAGCACAGCCAGGAGGGCAAGGCCAGCGTCCTCAAGGCCGAGGAGGAGTCCAAGGAGATGACCAAGATCCTCCGGGACGGCGCGCTGCATGAGATGCACGTCTCCGAGGTCGTGGTGGGCGACATCATCTACCTCCAGGCCGGCGACAAGCTGCCCGCCGACGGTGAGATCGTCGAGGGCGAGATCATGGTCGACCAGGCCGCCCTCAACGGCGAAACCGAGGAGGCCCGCAAGTGCCCCAACCCGGACGGCGAGGCCTATGAGATCAAGGATCTGCTGAACACCCACTACGCCTACCGCGGCACGGTCGCCGTCTCCGGCGAGGCCTATATGGAAGTGAAGGTCGTCGGCGACAGGACCCTCTTCGGCGAGCTGGCCCTCGAGGTCCAGGAGGACAGCCGCGAGACGCCCCTGCAGGTCAAGCTCGGCAAGCTCGCCCAGCAGATCTCCATGTTCGGCTATATCGGCGCCGCGGCCATCGTGCTGGCGGTCATCGGCATCAACGTCTTCGGCCTGAACGGCACGGTCTGGGTCCACAGCTGGGACAACTGGCTCAAGCTCGTCATCGAGGCCGTGACCGTGGCCGTGACGATCATCATCTGCGCGGTGCCGGAAGGCCTGCCCATGCTGACCAGCATCCTCATGTCCTTCCAGTCCATCCGCATGATCAAGGATAACGTCCTGGTCCGCAAGATCAACGGTCTGGAGACCGCGGGCTCCCTGTCCCTGCTCTTCACCGACAAGACCGGCACCATCACCGAGGGCCGCCTGTCCGTGGTGGAGCTGGCCACCGGCAACCAGCGCATCTTCACCAGGCTGAACGACCTGCCCCTCGTGATGCGCACGGACATCGTCACCGGCATCGGCGTGAACAACTCCGCCACCGTCTCCGGGCAGGAGATCATCGGCGGCAACTCCACCGACCGCGCCATGATGGCCTTCCTCATGGGCGAGAACGCCGTGGCCAGCATGAGCAAGGAGGAGGTCATCTCCTTCAACCCCTTCAACTCCACGAAGAAGATGTCCGACGTCACCGTCACCCGCGACAGCAGAACCGTCACCTACATCAAGGGCGCGCCGGAGCGCATCGTGGAGCGCTGCGCCAGCTACATCGACGAGAACGGCGAGGTCAAGCCCCTCAACCACGAGACCCAGTCCGCCCTGCTGACCTACATGGACGCGCAGGCCGGCCGCTCCATGCGCCTGCTGGGCGTGGCCAAGACGGAGGGCGACCCAGAGGGCCGCGACCTGACGCTGGTCTGCGTCCTCTCCATCCGCGACAACGTCCGCAAGGAGGTCATTCCTGCTATTAAGGAAGTGCAGGACGCCGGCATCCAGGTTGTCATGGTGACCGGCGACCGCAAGGAGACCGCCGTGGCCATCGCCCGCGAGTCCGGCCTGCTGCGGGAGACCACCGACGTGGCCATCACCAGCGCCGAGATGGCCGAGAAGACCGATGAGGAGCTCAAGCAGCTCCTGCCCAACCTGCGCGTGGTCGCCCGCGCCCTGCCCACCGACAAGAGCCGGCTCGTGCGCATCGCCCAGGAGCTGAACCTCGTGGTCGGCATGACCGGCGACGGTGTGAACGACTCCCCCGCCCTGAAGAAGGCCGACGTGGGCTTCGCCATGGGCTCCGGCACGGAGGTCGCCAAGGAGGCCGGCGACATCACGATCCTCGACGACAACTTCACCTCCATCGACAAGGCCATCCTCTACGGCCGGACGATGTTCAAGTCCATCCGCAAGTTCCTGATCTTCCAGCTGACGGTCAACGTAGCCGCCGTGCTAACCTGCTTCCTGGCGCCCTTCTTCGGCGAGAACGAGATCCTGACCGTCGTGCAGCTGCTGCTGATCAACCTGGCCATGGACACCCTGGCAGCCATCGCCTTCGGCTCCGAGCCCGCGCTGAAGGAATACATGAAGGAGCAGCCCGTGCCGCGCGACGCCTCCATCGTCTCCGGCAAAATGCTCTTCCAGATCATCTTCTCGGCGCTCTACATCACTACGGCCTGCCTGTGCATCCGCTTCGTGCCCGCCGTGCAGAACCTGGTCGGCATCACCGCCGCGGGCTATCCCGGCGTGTCGCCGCTGAGCGTCGTGCTCAACTCCGCCGTGTTCGCGACCTTCATGATGGCCATCACCTTCAACGGCTTCAACGCCCGGACGGAGCACCTGAACGTCTTCGAGCATGTGGGGCGCAACCTGAACTTCCTCCTGGTCATGGGCGGCCTGCTGATCGCGCAATTCATCTTCGTCACCATCGGCGGCGAGGTGCTGAACGTCCACGCCCTGACCTCCACCACCTGGCTGACCTGCGCGGTGATCGCCTTCCTGGTGATCCTCGTGGGCACCGTCGCGAAGCTCCTCAGCGGCGGCAAAAAAGCCTGACGCCCCGCATGAGAACCCTCTTATGCGCTGCCGGCATCGCCTGATCCAACCATCCATCGCACATCCCAATTCTCACAGTAAAAGGAGCTGACGAGCATGGCTGTCAACCTGGTCAAAGGTCAGAAAGTGAACCTGGTCAAGGAGAGCGCCGGGCTGCGCAGGATCCGTGTCGGCCTGGGCTGGGACGAGGCCCAGCCCAGGAAGGGGATCCTGGCCTCGCTCTTCTCCGTCAAGCCCGCCGACATCGACTGCGACGCCTCCGTCATCCTCTGCGGCGAGAACGGCCGGGTGGTGGGGCGGTCCATCGCCGACTGCTGCGTCTACTTCGGCAACCTCCGCCACGCCTCCGGCGCCATCGTCCACGCGGGCGACAACCTGACCGGCAGCGGCGACGGGGACGACGAGCAGATCTCCGTGGACCTCGCCGCGCTGCCCGCCGAGGTGGCCAAGCTGGTCTTCGTGGTCAACATCTACGACGCCAACGTCCGCAGCCAGCACTTCGGCATGATCCGCAACGCCTTCATCCGCATCGTGGACGAGCGCGGCGGGAAGGAGCTGTGCCGCTACAACCTCACCGACGACTTCGGCGGCATGACCGGCCTGGTGGTGGCCGAGATGGACCGCAACGGCGGCCAGTGGGAGTTCACCGCCGTCGGCCGCGGCGTCCGCGACGCCAGTCGCCTGGACAAGCTGATCAACCTGTACCGCTAACGCAAAACAAACCAGACGAAAGGAGCACACACCATGGCTGTCAATCTGAGCAAAGGACAAAAGATCTCTCTGGACAAGGGCATGAAGATGGCCCTGATCGGGCTGGGCTGGGACACCAACAAGTACACCGGCCGCGCCGACTTCGATCTGGACGCCTGCGCCTTCCTGCTGGCCTCCAACGGCAAGGTCCGCCGGGACGACGACTTCGTCTTCTACGGCAACCTGCGGGCGGAGAACGACTGCGTCGTCCACACCGGCGACAGCCTGGCGGGCGGCTCCGGCGGCGACGACGAGACTCTCTTCATCGACTTCTCCAAGGTGCCCTCCAACGTGGAGCGCATCGCCATCACCGTCACCATCTACGAGGCGGAGGAGCGCCGGCAGAACTTCGGCCAGGTCTCCAACGCCTACGTCCGCCTCGCCCGCCGCTCCTCCGAGGAGGACACGGTGGGCCGCGAGGAGCTGCGCTACGACCTGGGCGAGGAGTTCTCCATCGAGACCGCGCTGGTCGTCTGCGAGCTCTACCGCTCCGGCAGCGACTGGAAGTTCAACGCCGTCGGCGCGGGCTATCAGGGCGGTCTCTACGCCCTGTGCAAGAGCTACGGGGTCAATGTGTAACATGAAGCCGAGACGCTTTCGCCTGTCCTATAACGCGCCGGCGGTGCTGACCTTCGCCCTTCTGTGCGTGGGCGCGCAGCTGCTCAGCCTGCTCACCGCCGGCGCCTCCACCCACGCCATGTTCAGCGTCTACCGCGCCTCGCTGCTCGACCCGCTGACCTACCTGCGGCTCTTCGGCCATGTGCTGGGCCACGCGGACTGGAGCCATCTGATCAACAACCTGATGTTCATTCTGATCCTCGGCCCGATGATCGAGGAGAAGTACGGCACCTCCAACACGGTGTTCATCATGCTGGCCACCGCCCTGGTGACGGGGATCGTCAGCATGGTCTTCTTCCCCCACGTCCGGCTGCTGGGCGCGAGCGGCATCGTCTTCGCCTTCATCCTGCTGGCCTCCATCACCGGCGGCGCGGACGGAGGCGTCCCCCTGACCTTCATTCTGGTCGCCCTGCTCTATCTCGGGCAGCAGCTCTGGACCGGCCTGACCGTGCGGGACAACATCTCCCAGCTGACCCACATCGTGGGCGGCCTGGTCGGGGCCGGCCTCGGCTTCGTCCTCAAGCGCGAGGGCTGGAGCTTCCGGAGTCGGCGCTGACGCGCCTCACCCCACCGCTGAAAAACCAAGGAGTCGCCCTATGCTGCAGCGAGGAACCGCTTCCCATCTCGGGGATCTGCTGACGCCGGTGCAGTCCCGCAGTCCGGCCTGCGCGTATTTCGTGCGCCTGGACGGCTGGTCCGCCGGGCTCGGGCAGACCGTCTGGGCCTGCCACGAGGCGGCGCGGCGGTGCGGCGTCCTCCTGGACGGCGGGCTGCCCAACCCGGACCCGTCCCACCTCGCCTACTACCGGGAACAGCTCGGCGACGCCTTCTCCCCGGAAGAGAGCTTCATCCGGGACGCCCTCGCGAAGTGGCTCCCCGCCATGCTCCCCGCCCGCCGGCAGGAGCTCGCCGCCCAGATGGCGGCGCTGCTGGCGGAGCAGCAGCGGCAGGGCAAATCCGACAGCATGCTCCGCAGCCTCTTCGTCAAGCTGATGTGCTGGCTCTACTACCGCTTCCGGGGCATCGCGGACCGCCTGGGCGGACAACCGCTGCCGCTGATTCTCTGCTGCGCGCCCGGTCTGAGCGCCCATGCGCTGGCCATGCTGCGGCTGCTGAACGCCCTCGGCGCGGACGTGCTGCTGCTGGAGCCGGAGGGGGACGGGTATTACCTCTCGCTCGACCCCGGCTCCGCCTGGTCCCAGCGGCTTTCGCCGCCGGACTCCCAGCCCTATCCGCCGGGCTTCTCGCTGAAAAAGCTGCGGGAGCAGTTCGAGCGGCTCGAACCGCGCCCCGCCCCCGCGGCGCCCGCCTCCCGGCCCGCGTCGCAGGCCGCCCCGGCTCCCCGGCCAAAGCCTGATCCCCTCTCCCGCCTGGAGACGCCGGCCCGAATCCCCCAGCCCAACGTCTGGATGGAGACCGCCGGCCTGGAGAGCACTCTTCTCCCCCTGCGCGCCCGCGGCAAAGCCCCCGACCCGGCCCGCTGGCCGACGGTGCTGCTGCGCTGCAAGGGCGTCCGGGACAAGGTGACCTACCCCAACGACCTCTACCAGTTCTACCGCCGGCTCACCGCCGCCGGGCGGCAGGTCTGCGTCCTCGACGGGGCGCTCCCGATCCCGGAGCCGGATGAGCTGGAGAAGGTCCGCCGTCTCGGGAAATATCCCTCCGCCGGGGAGCTGGCCCTCAGTTTAGCCGACAACCTCCAGCTCGGCGCCTTCCCGGAGCTGACCCGCGCCGCCCGCTGGGCCTTCGTGAAGGCCGTCCTGGAGGCGGACGCCGCCGGGGAGCCCCTGCACCGTCTCCTGGCCGCCGGGGTCTATACTGTCTGCTGGATCCGCCGCACGCAGCGGGCGCTCTTCCGAGCCTGGAGCGAGGCCGAGCTCCCGGTCCTGCTGCGGATGGGCCACTGCGGGAGCGACCGGGAACGCCTGTTCTTCCGCTGGGTCTCCCTCATGCCCGTGGATCTGATCCTGTTCGCGCCGGATCTGGGCAAGCCGGATCCCTTCACCGCGCCGGGGCTGCTGGAGCTGGAGGGGCCCGACTCCCTGCCGGAGTTCGTCTATCCCCGGGACGCCGCCTCCCTGAAGATGCGCACCCTCGCCGCCCACGCGGAGCGCGAGCTGACCGAGCTGCTCTGCCGGGACAGCGGCCTCTACCGGGACCGCCAGTTCCAGCGCGCGGCCGCGCTGACCCTGCAGAGCACCGAGGACGAGATCGCCCTCTACTGGCAGCAGGAGCTGCCCTACCGGCCCGGCTTCTCCGTCGAGGGCGGGGTAGTCACCCTGCCCGTCCTATGGGCCCGTCTCTCCGGCGTTCCTGAGAAGGACAGTCCGGACGCCCTCGCCTACTGGCACCGGGTGAAGACGCTGGCGGAGGCGCCGGATACGCTGTACTGCCCCCGCCTTCCCCTCCTCCCCGCCTCCGAGGTCCGCGCCATGAGCGCCCTGGCCACGAAGTATCTGAAGGACGGCCGCATCGACGCCGCCGCCCTGGTCGAGGACCGGCAGTACCCCTACCGGGCCCTGCGGGGAGAGCTGCAGGCTCACATGCTGGAGAAGGCCCAGGAGCTGCTCGACCAGCGCCTCATCCGGGGCACCTTCCGCAACGGCACCGAGTACACCGTCCTCTCCGCCGTCCTCTCCCTGCCGCCGGAGATCACCCGGCTGATCCAGGCCTTCGACTTCACCCGCCGGAACCCGAAGCTGGTCTGCCTCCACACCCAGGAGCGGGAGGCCTCCCTGGAGGACGCCATCCTCCTGACCTACCTGAGCCTGCTGGGCTTCGACATCGTCCTCTTCGTCCCCACCGGCTACCAGACCGTCGAACGCTTCCTCGCGGAGCGCCTGCCCGCGGAGCACCAGCTCGGCCCCTACCGTTTCGACCTGCAGGCCCCGGATCTGCGGACGCTCCCGCCGAAAAACAACCTCTGGCAGGAGGGTCTGCAGTGGATCGGAAACCTGTTCAAGCGCCCATAGCACTAACACAAGGAGGAAAACGCCATGGCCATCAACTTCGCCAACAACGCCGCTCAGAGCAGCCAGCCTGTCCCGGATCTGAAGATCCCCACGCCGGAGGCGGGGCTGATCGACCCGGAGCCCTACGACATTCAGGCGGACCGGGAGAGCCTGACCCGGGAGCTGGAGCACTCGCCGGAGATCGACGCGCTGACCAGCGCCATCGACGTGAGCGACCTGAACACGATCGTCACCTTCGGCGCCCACTCGGCGGAGGAGATCTCCAAATCCTCCGACATCATTCTCCGCTCAATGAACATGTCCGACCTGGACAACTCCTCCGAGCTGCTCACCACCCTGAGCAAGGTGATGGATAAGTTCGACCTGGACGAGGTGAAGGCCAACCCCTCCCTGTTCGAGAAGCTGTTCGGGAACCTGCGCAAAACGCTGGAGAAGATCATCGCCAAGTACCAGACCATGGGCGAAG
This sequence comes from uncultured Clostridia bacterium, assembly GCA_947165425.1. GTDB lineage: Bacteria > Bacillota > Clostridia > Christensenellales > Aristaeellaceae > RUG11272. The sequence goes on along the minus strand of CAMVAJ010000002.1, from coordinate 78,239 downwards.
AGGTCGACCAGATCTATATTCAGCTCCGCCAGTACGAGGACGAGATCAAGCGCTCCAACATCAAGCTGGACCAGCTCTTCGACGCCAACGTCGGCTACTACCACGAGCTCGTCAAGTACATCGTCGCGGGCGAGCAGGGCATCCGGGAGATCAACGACTACATGAACCAACGGGCCGAGGAGCTCCAGCGGACCGGCGACCAGTCCATCAACTTCGAGATCCAGACGCTGCAGCAGGCGCGGGACATGCTGGCCCAGCGGGTGCAGGATCTGCGCACGGCGGAGATCGTGGCGATGCAGTCCATCCCCATGATCCGCACGATGCAGTTCTCCAACATGAACCTGGTGCGGAAAATCAACTCCGCCTTCATCATCACCCTGCCCGTGTTCAAGCAGGCGCTGGCCCAGGCCATCCTCCTCAAGCGGCAGCAGATCCAGGCCGAGGCCATCTCCGCCCTCGACGAGCGCACCAACGAGATGCTGCTGAAGAACGCCAAGAACACCGCCGAGACCAGCAAGCTGACCGCGAAGCTCGCCAGCGGCTCCTCCATCAAGGCGGACACCCTGGAGACCACCTGGCGGACCATCATCTCCGGCATCGACGAGACCAAGAAGATCCAGGAGAGCGCCAACCGCCAGCGCAAGGATGACCAGGAGAAGCTGGAGCGCCTGCAGGCGGAGTTCCACCAGAAATTCGATATGCCCGACAAGGCGTAAGCCCCTTCGCGCACCAAAAAAACGGCCACCGGCCGTTTTTTGCGGATAGGGATCAGGTTTCGCTCTGGTCCAGGCCGAGCTCCACCCGGTTGGTCCCGTCGTCCCACAGGCGCTCCAGGTGATAGAAGGCCCGCTCCTCCTGGTGGAAGATGTGCACCAACACCGTCGCATAGTCCAGCACGACCCAGCGGCCCTCCCCGGCGCCCTCGGAACGGCGCAGGGTCAGCCCCGCCTCCGCGGCCGCCTCGTCCACGTCGTCCGCCAGAGCCTTCACCTGGTTGGTATTGCGGCCCGAGGCCAGGATCATATAATCGCACAGCACCGTCATGCCCTGCACGTTGAGCGCCACGATATCCAGCGCCTTGCGCTCCCATAATCTCGACGCCAATTTCTGCACTACCGCGTTTTCTGTCATGTCTTTTCCTCCTTGTTTTTTGATGTAACTTTGCTCTTCAGCGGCGGATGGCCCTGCCGCGTTATGACATGTTCTCCGGCTGACTTTTCAGCCACTCGAGGGTCTCGAGGGACTGCGGGTGCAGCGCGTGTCCCTTCCCGCGCTCGTACTCCACCGTCCGCTCGATCGAGTAAACCATCGCCTTCTCCAGCGAGAGCGGCGCGAGCATCCGCACCCGCGTCAGCGCCGGATAGGCCAGCCGCCCCGGCTCGATCTTGTCGGCCAGGTACACCGCCATATCGAACCGGCTCATGCCCGGGCAGCCCGTGGTATGGCAGGCGATGGCGTGCAGGATCTCCGGGTCGGTCACGCCGTAGGCGTGCTCCGCCAGCCAGGCGCCTACCGGCGCGTGCAGCAGCGCCCCGCTCTCCAGGATCTCCCGGTCCTGCGTCACGTTGTTGCGCACCGCGATCTCCTGCATCTCCCGGAGCGGCAGGCATTTCGCGCAGTCGTGCAGCAGCGCCGCGATCTCCGCCTTCTCCAGGTCCAGGCCGTGGTTGCGCGCCAGCGCCCGGGCGCTGTAGGCCACACCCAGCGTATGCGCGAAGCGCCTCGGCGTCAGCTCCGCGAACAGCTTCGCCAGCCACTTCTCCGCCCTGGGCACCCGGGGCGCCGCCCCGTAGAGGCCCCGCGCCCCGCAGTACTCCCGCACCGCGGGGCTGAGCAGCGGCGTCGGCTCGTCCCGCTGGATCGCCTCCCGCAGCGCCGTCGAGGAGACGTCCACCGGCTCCATCTCCGCGGAGAGGAAGCGCCCGCCCAGGCCGATCAGCCGCCTGCGCTCGGCGTCCACCTCCGCGGCGGAGACCCCCTCCACCGTCCGGGCGCAGACGATGAAGGTGCACAGGGTCAGCACCTGCTCGTAGCGCGACCAGTTCTTGAGCTGCAGCAGGGTGTCCGTCCCGATGAGATAGAACAGCTCCGCCTTCGGCTCCTGCGCGCGCAGCGCCAGGAGCGTATCGCAGGTGTAGGTCGTCCCCTCCCGGTCCAGCTCCATCCGGCAGGGCTCGAAGTCCTTCTCCCCCGCCACCGCGGCCACCGTCATCCGCCAGCGGTCCTCCGCGGGCGCGATGTCCTTCTTGTGCGGCGGGACGCTGTCGGGCAGGAACAGCACCCGGTCCAGCTTCGCGCTCCGCATGGCCGCCCGCGCCATGGCCAAATGGCCCTCATGGATGGGGTTAAAGGTGCCGCCCATCACGCCGATCCGTTCCTTGGACACAGACATCTTCCTTTGCGCTTTGCTTTTTCTTAGCGATATTATAACCGATTTTGACCCCGGATGGAAGAGTCAATTTCAAAAAAAGACGCGCTTCTTTGCGCGCATCCTCACATCGCGGCCGCCGTCCGCCCCGGCCCGGGCGGGCAGGCATGTTCCAGCTTCTTCCATTTCAGGTTCAGGGCCGCGCGTCCGCCTGAAAAAATCCCGAAAAAACCTGAAAAACAGCGCGGATTCGGCTTCTGAATCCCTTTACAAGCGCCCGAAAATATGCTATAGTTAATTGGTTTTTCGGCCACCGGTTTTTGTTGTGGGCGGCTGCACGCGCATCCCCGCGCGTGTTCCATGGCAAATCCGGCCGGCGGGAGGCCGTCCGTCCGTCCGCGCGCACCTTCCCTTGACGCAAAGACGGGCCGCCATGCGCTTGCTTTCACCAGGCGCGGCAAGAATCAACCGCGGCAGGGTCCGACGGCTCCGGGATGGGTTGCCCGGAGTGGGGTCAGACAGGCCGCGTCCATTGGGGAGAGAGGCTCTCCCATACAACATTTGGAGGTGCATTGCACACATGGCACGCATTGCGGGCGTTGACCTGCCCAGAGAAAAGCGCGTGGAGATTGGCCTGACCTACATCTTCGGCATCGGTCTGACCACTTCCCAGAAACTGCTCGCGGACGTCGGCATCAATCCCGACACGCGGGTGAAGGATCTCTCCGAGACGGACATCAGCAAGCTCCGTGACTACATCGAGCACCACCTGAAGGTGGAGGGCGATCTGCGCCGCGAGGTCAGCTTGAACATCAAGCGGCTGATCGAGATCGGCTCCTATCGCGGCGTGCGTCATCGCCGCGGTCTGCCCGTGCGCGGACAGAACACCAAGCAGAATGCCCGTACCCGCAAGGGTCCCAAGAAGACCATTGCCGGCAAGAAGAAGGCCACCCGTTAAGGCCTAAGATTCGGAGGGAATAAGAATGGCACCCAAGTCCAAAGTGAAGAAGGTTGTCCGCAAGCGCAAGGAGCGCAAAGTCGTCGAGCGCGGCGCGGCCCATATCACCTCTTCTTTCAATAACACCATCGTCACCATTACCGACACGCAGGGCAACGCCCTGTCCTGGGCTTCCGCCGGCGGCCTCGGCTTCCGCGGCTCCAAGAAGTCCACGCCCTTCGCCGCGCAGATGGCCGCCGAGACGGCCGCCAACGCCGCCAAGGAGTACGGCCTGAAGTCGGTCGAGGTTTTCGTCAAGGGCCCCGGCTCCGGCCGCGAGGCTGCGATCCGCTCCCTGCAGGCCGCGGGTCTGGACGTGAGCATGATCAAGGACGTGACCCCCATCCCCCACAACGGATGCCGTCCGCCCAAGCGCCGTCGCGTGTAAGGTATTGAAGGAGGACAGAACACAATGGCAGTCAACAAGCAGCCGATCGCCAAAAAGTGCCGGAGCTTCGACATTTCTCCGGCGGTCATGGGCTACGGCAATAAAAAGTCCAACCGGAATCCCGGCGGCAACCGCCGCAAGAAGGTCTCTGAGTACGGCGCGCAGCTGAAGGAAAAGCAGAAGGTCAAGTTTGTCTACGGTGTGCTGGAGAAGCAGTTCCATCACTACTATCTGAAGGCGTCCAACATGAAGGGCGTCACCGGCGACAACATGCTGCGCCTGCTCGAGCTCCGTCTGGACAACGTCGTCTATCGTCTGGGCCTGGCCAAGACCCGCCGTCAGGCGCGTCAGGTCGTGGTGCACGGCCACATCCGTGTCAACGGCCAGAAGGTGGACATCCCGTCCTACCAGGTGAAGATGGACGACGTGATCACCCTGCGCAAGCGCTCCGAGGAGAGCGAGCTGTTCAAGGGCCTGCGCGAAGCCGGCACCATCACCCCGAAGTGGCTGACCTTCGACGCGCAGAACCTGACCGGCAAGGTCGTGGCGCTGCCCGCCCGCGAGGACATTGACCTGCAGCTGCAGGAGAACATGATCGTCGAGTACTACTCCCGTTAAGCGTGACCCGTCCCGCCGGGCTTTGGCTTTGCGGGACCAACCCACAGAGGAGGGTAAACGAAATGATCAACGAATTCGAACAGGCACGCATCGAGTGCGTGAGTGTCGACCAGAACGGTTCCCACGCGGTTTTCGTGGTGGAGCCCCTGGAGCGCGGCTTCGGTCACACGCTCGGCAACTCTCTTCGCCGCGTCCTGCTTTCCTCCCTCTCCGGTGCGGCGGTATCTTCTGTGCACATCGAGGGTGTGCAGCATGAGTTCTCGACGGTTCCGGGCGTCAAGGAGGACGTCACCGAGATTATTCTCAACCTGAAATCCCTGGCGGTTCGCCTTCACGCCGCCGACACCTCGGTCCCCAAGACCGTCACCGTGGACGCTGTCGGCCCCTGCGAGGTGACCGGCGCGGACATCAATGTGGACGACGAGGTGGAGATCGTCAATCCCGAGATGCACATCGCCACCCTGAACGAGGACGCGCACCTGCAGATGCAGCTGACGATCTCCGAGGGCGTGGGCTATGTCAGCGCGGATCGCAACAAGACCCCTGAGATGCCCATCGGCGTGATCCCGATCGACTCGATCTTCACCCCTGTCCGCAAGGTCAACTACACCGTGGAGGACACCCGCGTAGGTCAGGCGACCGACTTTGACAAGCTGACCCTGGAGATCTGGACCAACGGCACCATCAAGCCCGAGGACGCCATCTCCAGCGCGGCCCGGACGCTGACCGAGCGGCTCTCCCTGTTCGTGACCCTGACAGACCAGATCATCCCGATCAACGTCATCCCGCCCGAAGCCAGCAGCGGCGACAAGGTGCTCGAGATGACCATCGAGGAGCTGGATCTCTCCGTCCGCGCCTACAACTGCCTCAAGCGCGCCAACATCAACACGGTGGCCGAGCTCGTGACCCGCAACACCGAGGATATGATGAAGGTCCGCAATCTGGGCCGCAAGAGCCTGGAGGAGGTCGAGCAGAAGCTCCAGGCGCTGGGCCTGTCCCTGCGTCCCAACGAAGAATAACATTTGCAATCGGATTCCGATAAGGAGGAAAATCCCATGGCATATCAGCGCAAGCTGGGCCGCACCGCTGATCAGCGCAAGGCTCTGCTCCGTAACCAGGTGACGAACCTCATCTGGAACGGCCGGATCGTGACCACCGAGGCGAAGGCCAAGGAAGTCCGCTCCGTCGCCGAAAAAATGATCACCCTGGCGATCCGGGAGTGCGACAACACCGTGGCCACCACCAAGGAGACCCACAACGACAAGGGCCAGCTGGTGACCCTCGACGTGGTCAACGACGCGCCCTCCAAGCTGCACGCCCGCCGCATGATGATGTCCTATCTGTATGACATCACCCTCCCCCGCAACGTGGAGGAGGGCAAGCGCGAGACCCGCCGCGATTACAAGGAGCGCACCAAGGACGCGAAGCATCCCGTGGTGGAGAAGCTCTTCCGCGAGATCGGCCCCAAGTACAAGGCCCGCAACGCGGAGAAGAACTGCGCCGGCGGCTACACCCGCATCATCAAGATGGGCCCGCGCCGCGGCGACGCCGCCGAGATGGTCATTCTCGAGCTGGTTGACTGAAACGCACAAGCAGTCAGCCCTTCCATAACGAAAACTTAATCATCAACAGTAAAGGTACATCAAAGCATTGCAAAACCCGCGTCTCCGCACAAAGACGCGGGTTTTCCCTTTGCCCGGGTTACGCCAGCCCGGTCACGCCCTCGTGGGCCAGCAGGGCGCGCTTGATCTCCTCTCCCCCGCCGTAGCCGCCCAGCCGGTTCCCGGCGGCGACGACCCGGTGGCAGGGGATCAGCAGCAGGATGCGGTTCGCGCGCATCGCCTGCCCCACCGCCTGGGCGCAGGGCCGCCCGCCGCGGCGGATCGCCACGCGGCGCGCCAGCTCGCCGTAGGTGACCGTCGTCCCGAAGGGGATCTTCGCCGTCTCCGCCCACACATCCAGCTGAAAGGGCGACCCCTCGGGCGCCAGCGGCGGCGTAAACCCTGGCGCGGCACCAGCGAAGTACTGCTCCAGCCACGCGCTCAGCTCGGCCAGCGGGCGCTCGGCGCGCTCCGCCGCCGTGGCGAGCCGGGCGTCCATCGGCAGGCCGCGCGTCAGCCACAGGCCGGTGACGCAGCCCTCCCGCACCGTGACCAGCGCGAGAAACGCCCCCACGGGGAGCGCCAGCCTCGCCGCGCCCATCACAGCAGCTCCAGCAGTGCCAGCGGCTCGCGGATCAGGTGCTCCGCGCCCGCCTCCCGCAGCTCCCGCTCGTCCCGGAAGCCCCAGAGCGCGCCCACCGGGTGCATCCCGGCCCTCCGGGCGCAGGTCATGTCCACCGCCGTGTCTCCCAGGTAGAGGAAGTCCTCCGGCGTCAGCCCCAGCTGCGCGGCGATGGCCGCGGCGCCGGCCGGATCCGGCTTCACCGGCACGCCCTCCACCTGTCCCCGGACCACGGCAAAGCGGATCTCCGGGAAGTAGTGGGCCACCACATGTCGGCTATCCGCGTCCGGCTTGTTGGAGAGCACGCAGACCGGGATCTCCCGCTCGTTCAGGGCCCGCAGCAGCTCCGGAATCCCATTGTAGGGCCGGGTCAGATCCATGCAGTGCACCTCGTAGCGCGCCTGGTAGGCGGCCCGCACCGGCTCGGCCAGCTCCTGCCGCTCCCGCACCGCCCGCTGGGCCAGCACCTTCGCGCCGTTCCCCACGAGATACCGGTACTCGTCCTCCCGCCAGCCCGGCAGGCCGTACTGCGCCAGCGCGCCGTTCATGGCGTTCGCAATGTCGGTCAGGGTATTGGTCAGGGTTCCGTCCAGGTCAAACAGCACAGCCTTGATCATCCATTTGTCCTCCCGCACAGGGCGCGTTCCGCGCGCCCCGGAATCAGAAAACAGGGCCGAAGCCCTGTCTATATCTCAGCGTTGTCTCCGGATCTGAACCTTGGGTTTCGGGGTCGGCGTCGGCTCCATGCTCGGCTCCTCCAGCGTCGCCAGCTGCGGCATCGGATCCGGCAGGTCCATCCCCAGCATCGGGCCCGCCGCGGCGCGCAGATAGTACAGATCGATCGGCTGATAGTCGTAGCTGTAGTAGTAGGTCAGATAATTGATGATCGCCGAGGGGGTGAAGTTCGGATCGACATAGGGGTAGAGCATGTACTCCACCTTGTTGGTCCGGATGGTGAAGAGATAGAAGCTGTCATCCTTGTTCATGATGCTGATGATGTAGCCCGTCTTCCCCAGCGTGCCGATGTAGGCCTCGCGGTAGAAGCTGATGCGCGTGGCCGCCTTGTCGTCGATCTGGTTGACGTAGGCCGTAATCACCGAGGCGGCCAGCTCCGCGGCGGCATGGGGATCGTTATAAATGCTCGCGTCCCGCGCCTTGGCGGAGAGATCCGCATCCTTGAACTCGCCGACGGCGGTGTTGGCGGAGGCGGTCAGGGGCAGCGCGCACACCAGCAGCGCGGCGGCCATCAGGATGGCCAGCATTCTTCTCATGGAGGTCACATTCCTTTCATGTCATTTCCATCTGCGCAGGTTTCCGGCTCAGCCTCCGCTGAGGCGGCGCTCCACCTGGCTCATCATCTCGTTGACGTCCGACGGCTCGTTGAAGCGCTCCGCGAAGGGGGCCTCCGCGCGCATCGCCTCCAGCTCGCCCGCCGTCGTCTCCCGCCGCGTCAGCCGCAGCTCCGTGCCGCCCGCCTCGTAGGCGAAGCTGTAGAGCAGGCTGCCGTCGGCGCTGCCGATCAGCACCCAGGCGCATGCCTGCGCCCCGTCATACCAGGCCCAGCTCCGGCCGAGGTCCAGCCCCAGCGCGGTCTCCTCGTCGGCCACCGCGAAGTCCAGCCAGACCAGCACCGCCGCCAGGGCGCGCCGGGACGGGTTGCCCGTCCAGTCGTCCTCCCCCTGCAGCGCCTCATCCAGCGCCTGGATGAGCTGCGCGGGGATTATCCGTACCTCCGTCTCCTCCGCGCCATTCAGCGGGACCGTAATGCTGTTCTCGGCATAGCTCCCGCCGCACAGCAGCGCCGCGCACAGGAGCAGCGCCAGCCATCTCCGGGCTGTCACGGCCTTACTCGGCCTCCCCGCCCAGCATGGTCACCATCACGCGCCAGCCGTACTGGGCCGTCTCGCTGTCCAGCACGTAGCGGTACTCCGGGCCGTTGGCGTTGGGCACGTCGATGATCGTCTCCCCGCCGTCCGGCGTGTACTGCCACTGGATGGTGTAGGGGCCCTCGGCGTTCGCCACGCTCACCCTCAGCAGGATCACCGCGCTCGGGCCCGCCGTGGAGATCTCCTCCACATAGGACTCGATCACCACCGTCGGGGCCGACGGGCTGGCCGTCTGCGTCTCTGCCGCCGTCTCGTCCGCCACCGGGATCAGCTCCGCGAGCGCCTCCTCAGCAGGCTCCTCCTCGGCTCCCGGCTCGGCGCTCTCCGCCGTCTCAGGGACCGGCTCGGCCTCCGCAGGGGCGGCCTCCGTCTGCGGTTCCTGCGCTGCGGGGGCTTCCGCCTCCGCCGCTTCCGCCGTCTCGGGCGCGCTGGGCGTCTCCGCCGTCTCGGTCACGTGTTCGGTCCCCGTCTCCTCAGGGGTCTCGACGGTCTCGACCGCCTCCACGACGACCTCCACGATCTCCTCGACGGGCTCCGTCTCCTCGTTTTCGGGCAGGGTTTCCGCCTCGGCGGGAGCGCTCTCCTCCGCCGGCGCCGCGGGCTCATCGGCCGCGGGCGTCTCCTCGGCGGGCTGCTCCGTCTCCGCGGGCAGCACCTCCGCCGTCAGGACGAACGCGCCCTCCAGGTCCTTCGCGGCCGGCTCCACCTTCACCAGGTAGACGCCCCGCGGGAGCTCCACCGTCCCGTTCAGGGGCAGGTAGGCGTTGTCCACCACGATCGGGGTCAGGGCCTTCAGCGTCACGCCGTTCAGGTCCGTCACCGTCAGCTTGACGGCCAGCTTCTCCGTCGTCAGGCGCAGGGTCTGCGTCTTCTGCTTGATCTGCACGCGCAAAACCAGGGAGGCCTTCTCCGCCGTGAGGGACCCGCGATACAGCCCCGGAACCGCGAGCTCATCCTCCCACGGGTTCGCGGGCGCCGTCTCCGGCTGGGCTTCCGGCTCCTCCGCCGTCGGCTCGTCCGTCGCGGCCGCGGGTTCGGACGCCGCGGCAGGCTGGGCCTCCGGCTGCGCCTCGGGCGCCTGCTCCGGCTCCTGTTCCGCCTCGACCGACGTCTCCTCCGCCGCAGCAGCGGGGGCAACGGGCTCCTCCGCCACGGGCGCGGGCGCCTCCTCCGCCACGGCGGGCGCGGTGATCGGCTCCTCCGCGACGAAATCCCCCTCCTCGGCCAGCGCCCATCCGGCACAGCCCATGCAGAGCATCGCCGCCAGCAGCATGGCCAGCCAACGTTTCATGTTATTTTTCATCTCGATCCCTCCTGTCACGGCCGGGTCTGTTCCACCCGTCACGCAAATCGTAGCAGAGAGCGGTTACGAATCAGGTTACTTTAAGTTTTTTTCGCTGATTTTTCCCGGTGAATGGTCCCGCCGATCCCCCGGCGATAGGACATCACATCTTATTATATCATCAAATGCCCGGATTTCAAAGTTTTTCCGCGCAAAAAACCTTCATCATCAAATAATTTACATGATATACGGGGTCAGGGCAGCTCCTCCGCCCCGGCTTTCCAGGCGAGGATCTTCTCCAGCCGGGTCTTGACCTCCGCCTCCCGGCCCTGCTCCGTGGGCAGATAGTACCTCCGGCCCGCCAGGCTGTCCGGCAGGCAGGCCATCCGGGTCATCTTCTCGGCGTAGTCGTGGGCGTACTGGTAGCCCTCCCCGTAGCCGACCTCCTTCATCAGGGCGGTGGGCGCGTTGCGGATCTGCATCGGCACCGGCTCCGCCGGCTTGTCCCGCACGTCCTGCATCGCCTGGATGCAGGCGACCTCCATCGCGTTCGACTTGGGGGCCATGGCCAGGTAGACCACCGCCTCGGTCAGGTGCACGTCACACTCCGGCATGCCGAGGTAGTGGCAGGCCTGGTAGACGCTCACCGCCAGCGGCAGCGCGGCGGGGTCGGCCAGCCCCACGTCCTCCGAGGCGAAACGCACCAGCCGCCGGGCGATGTAGAGGGGCTCCTCCCCGCCGTCCAGCATGCGGCAGAGCCAGTAGACCGCTGCGTCCGGGTCGGAGTTGCGCATGGACTTGTGCAGGGCGGAGATGAGATTGTAGTGCTCCTCGCCGTTCTTGTCGTAGAGGAGGGAGCGGCGGTTCATGCAGTCCGCCAGGATCCCGTCCGTGACGGCGGTGGCCCCGTCCGGGGTCAGCTCGCCGTTGAGGATCGCCATCTCCAGCGTGTTCAGGGCCGTCCGGGCGTCCCCCGCCGCGAAGCGGGCGATGGCGCGCAGCTGCGCCTCCTCAATCGTGATCCGCTGTCCGCCGAAGCCCTTCGGGCTCGTGAGCGCCTGGTGAAGCAGCTGCGTCAGGTCGTCCTCCGTGAGCGGCTTCAGGATAAACACCTTGCAGCGGGACAAAAGCGCCGCGTTGATCTCAAAGGAGGGGTTCTCCGTCGTCGCGCCGATGAGCACGATGCTCCCCTTCTCCACCCAGGGCAAAAAGGCGTCCTGCTGCGCCTTGTTGAAGCGGTGGATCTCGTCGGCGAAGAGGATCGTCCTCACGCCCATGCGGCGGTTCTCCTCCGCCTTGGCCATGACCTCCTTGACCTCCTTGATCCCGCTGGTCACGGCAGAGAACTCGACGAAGGCCGCGCGGGTATGCCGGGCGATCACCCGGGCGAGGGTGGTTTTGCCCACGCCGGGCGGGCCCCAGAAGATCATGGAGGAAATCTGGTCCCGGTCAATGAGCAGGCGCAGCGGCTTGCCCGCGCCCACCAGGTGCTGCTGCCCGATATACTCCGAGAGATTCTCCGGGCGCAGGCGGCTGGCCAGCGGCGCGGTCTCCCGCCGGTCGTCGAATAAATTGAGCTGTTCCATGGCGCGCTCCTGTCTGCCGTGATGGTCCGCCGGGGCGATGGCGCCCCGGCTTCTTAATATTATAAGCCCAATCCCGGGCAGCGTCAATCTCCGGGAAAAAGGGCCCTCCACCGCCTCCCGTTTGGTATGGTTTTACATCTGTTTTGCCGCATAATGGTCAGATTGGGGCAAAATTCTGACAGTATTTTACATGTTTTTTACGGAAAAAGTGAAAAAACCCCTTTACAAAGCAGGAAGATTGTGGTATCTTTCCGCTCGTAAAGCCCAACCGGTATACAGGGTCATTCCTCTGGTGTCACGCTCTCGTCCGCCAACCATGGAAGATCTAAGATTGGAAGGGTATAACAACATCAGGAGGGAATCCACCATGTACCAGGATGAAACCTTGACTTGTCGTGACTGCGGCCGCGAGTTCGTCTTCTCTGCCTCTGAGCAGGAGTACTTCGCGGAGCGCGGCTTCCAGAACAAGCCCACCCGTTGCCTCGAGTGCCGCCGCGCCCGTCGTGCGAACAACGCCGGCACCCAGTACTACACCATCGTCTGCGCCGCCTGCGGCAAAGAGGATCAGGTGAAGTTCCAGCCCCGTGGCGACAAGCCCGTGTACTGCTCCGAGTGCTATCGTGCGCAGCGCGAGCGCTTCTGAGAAGCGGCCGTCAAGGTATACAAAAACCGCCTTCGGGCGGTTTTTTCGTGCGCCGGGGCGCGGCCGTCCCCGGCGGCGCGACTTGACAAATCCCGCCGATGCGGTATCATATGACCCGTTCATCGACGATTCACAACGGGAGGAACGAACGAATTGAAGATCCATGATCTCACCAAACGCGGCGCGGCCCTCGCGCTGATCATCGCCCTGACCCTCTCCTGCGCCCCCGGCCTCGCCGACGGCGGGGGCGTCCGGGTTGGCGAGTCCATTGTCATCAACGAGTCCGCCCAGAAGCAGGCGGTGGAGGACGAACTCGGCTCCCTCGTGCCGCTGGGCGAGGTTTCCGCCAGCCAGCCCGCCGTGGACGACGGCCCGGTCAGCGTGGGCAGCTACGAGACCTACGTCGGCCGCGAGACGATCATCCCCGGCCGCACCGAGACGGGGATCGCCCTGCAGGCCTACGAGGCCAACCACGCCGCCGAGGAGGGCATCGCTCCCTTCACCGGCCTGCCCGATGCCGGCAAGCCCTTCACGCCCATCACCGTCACCATCGACGGCAACGTGGAATCCTACCCCCACTGGGGCGTGGGCGACGCGGACATCGTCCTGCAGGTGCCCAACCAGGGCGGCGGCGACACCAAGCTGATGTTCGTCTTCGGCAACACCTACCCGGACGAGGTGGGCCCGGCCCGCTCCGCCCGCGCCACCATGGTGCCCGTGGCGGCCATGTTCAACGCGGCCTATGTCTACGCGGGACAGGCCCCGGTCAAGGGACACAACATCGAGGCGGAATCCCTGATGCGCGATTACGGCATCCGCGGCTCCGGCAAGTCCTTCAACCTCCTGAACAACCCCCATCTCTCCGAGCGGGTCAACTTCGCCGTCTCCCCGGTGAACCTCTCCGTCCACCTCTCCAAGGTGCGCGACGAGCTGATCTCCGGCGGCGTCTCCTTTACGAAGTTCCCCTTCCTCTTCACCGACGAGCCCCGCGTCAGCGGCGACAGCGCCACCTGGATCAAGTTCCACCACTACGGCGAGCAGAAGAAGGAGAGCGACAACAAGAAGTCCCGCGCCTCCTTCTACTACGACGCGGAGCGGGGCGGCTACTACCACCTGAACAACCGCGACGAGATCGACTCCGAGCGGATGACCGGCGAGAAGATCCTCTTCGCCAACGTGATCGTGCTGCGCACGCCGCTGAAGTACCAGCAGTACGGCGAGAACATCTATGTCTACTACGAGAACCACCTGATCGGCTCCGGCGTCGCCGAGATTTTCCAGAACGGGCGCTACGTCCAGGGCGCCTGGGTCCGCGAGAGCGGCACCTCCCGCCTGGTGCTGGTGGACGAGGACGGCCAGGAGCTGAAGATGCAGCGGGGCCGCACCTTCATCGTCATCACCAACGCGGTGACGGATGTGCTGTATAAAAACTGAGCCGATCCGGCTCCTTCACCCTCCCCGGCCAGCCGGGGAGGGTTTTCAGCGCCGCAATTTCTTTTCGCGTTCTTCCTTGCCAAGGGGGCGGGGATGTTGTATAATCTATGGGAAGTGATTCGGGAGAAAGCGGTGACAGGGCTTGACCTCATTCTGGCAGACCTTGCAGCTCGCGCTGTGGAACGTGACGCACCGCGTCGGCTGGACCGACGTGGTGGATATCATCATCGTGGCCGTGATCATCTATCAGCTGATCATGCTCACGCGGCAGACCCGGGGCAGCGCCGTGCTCAAGGGTCTGCTTTTGCTGCTCCTCGCCACCGGCGTCTCGACCCTGCTGGGCCTCACCGCCCTGAACTGGCTGCTGATGACCGTCATCAACAACGGCGCGCTGGTGCTGATCATCCTCTTCCAGCCCGAGCTGCGCAAGGCCCTGGAATCCCTCGGCCGCGGCGCGCTGCTGGAGAGCACCCGCACCAGCTCGGACGACCGGGAGCGCGAGCGCGTCATCCAGGAGATCATCCAGTGCATGATCGACCTGAGCCGCCGCCGCGTCGGCGCGCTGATCGTCTTCGAGCGCAAAACCGGCCTGCAGGACGTGATCGAGAGCGGCACCACCATCGACGGCCAGATCTCCGCGCCCCTGCTGGAAAACATCTTTGAGCCCAACACGCCCCTGCACGACGGGGCGGTCATCGTCCGCGGCATGCGCGTGGTCGCCGGCGCCTGCATTCTCCCCCTGACCGAGAGCCAGGGCGTCAGCCGCGACCTGGGCACCCGCCACCGCGCCTCCATCGGCATCTCCGAGACCACCGACGCCATCGTGCTGATCGTCTCCGAGGAGACGGGCATCATGTCCGTCGCCCAGCACGGCCGGCTGACCCGCCACCACGACGCGGACTCCCTGCGCGCGGTGCTGGAGACCATCTACGAGGAACCCCGGTTCTCCCTGCGCGGCCTCTTCCGCCGCAAGTCCGAGGAGGTGAGCAAGGCGTGAGCGAACCGCGTACCGACCACCCCGAGCGCACCCCGGGCCGCTTCCGCATCTTCCTGCACGCTCTCTGGCGGCTCATCGCCTCGAACTGGGGCTATAAGCTCCTCTCCGTGCTCCTGGCGCTGGCGCTGTGGGCCGGCCTGATCACCCAGGATCCCACCCTGACCCGGGAGAAGACCATGGCCGACGGCAGCGTGACCGTCCTGGGCAGCGACACACTGCTGCGCGCGGGCTACATCGTCACCGACGGCCTGGACGACATCCCGTCCGTCACCATCCGCGCCGAGATCCCGCAGGGGCAGTACCAGGCCGCCCAGGCCTCGAACTACAACCCACGCATCGATCTGAGCCGCATCTCCGCCACCGGCGAGCAGGAGCTGAAAATCGCCACGACCAACTCCACCAGCTACGGCACCGTGCACGAGGTGACCCCCGCGTCGGTGACCGTCACGGTGGACGAGTACATCACCCGCTACCGCATCCCCGTGCGCGTGGAAGCCCTGGGCGAGGCGCCCGCGGGCTGGTACTCCACCGCCCCCTCCGCGGAGCCGTCCATCCTGGCCGTCTCCGGGCCCCGCTCCCTCGTGGAGCGCATCGTCCGGGCCGAGGCGGCGCTGGATCTGGCCACCCTCCCGGCCCAGGAGGGCACCGTCCGCACGGCGGTCTCCTTCCGGCTGGTCGACCGGCAGGGCGAGGAGATTCCCGCCGACTCGCTGCAGATCACCAGTCAGTCCGTGCTGATCGACTCCGTCGTGCTCGAGCAGAGCATGCTCCCGATGAAGACGCTGAACCTCTCCACGGTGGGGCTGGTCACCGGCACCCCGGCGGAGGGCTATGAGATCAAATCCATCACCATCACCCCCTCCTCCGTCAACGCCGCCGGCCCCGACGAGGTGCTGGCGCAGCTGGACGCCATCTACGCCGACGCGACGGTGGACGTGACGGATCTGACCGACTCCATCAACCGCTCCATCCGCGTGCGCAAGCCCACCGAGCTGAACTATCTCAGCCAGGACACCGTCACCGTGGCTGTGGAGATCGGGCCGATCCTCTCCAGCCGCACCTTCCGGAGCCTGCGGGTCGAGCCCGTGGGCCTGGGCGAAGGGCTGACCGCCTCCCTCGAGCCCCGCACCGCCGAGGCGGAGGTGGAGGGCGACCTGCTCTGGGTGCTGAAGCTGCGCGCGTCGGATCTCCGCCTGCGCGTGGACCTCACCGGCCTGACCGCCGGGGAGTACGACCTGCCCGTCATCTGCGAGCTGGCCGACGAAAACAGCGGCGTCACCGCCTGGAGCGCCGCGGTCACCCCCGAGACCGTGCATGTCACGGTCCAGGAAAAGTGACCGGCAAAGGAGTTTGAACTGCCAATGGCTACATGCTATCGTGCCCGCGTCTGCGCGGTCGGAACCGAGATGGACATCCGCCGGCTGCTGGCCGTGATGCTGGACAACTATGGCTCGCTGGAGCCCAGCGACGATCGCCCCCTCCCCGCCGCGGCCAGCCTGGCCGGCGAGATCAGCCGGATCGCCGGCGAGGACGGCGGCGAGGGCGACACCTTCCTGTATGAGATGGTCGCCTTCAACCGCTACGGCGAGGCGATCCCCGCCACCTGCCGCCTGTGGGTCCGCCCGGCCGGGGAGACGCTCTGGACCGCCCTCTTCGACTATCAGAGCGAGGATGCCTTTCAGATCCACGACTGGCTCGAGCTTCACAACCGCTCCGGCCGGATCCCGATGATGGCCCTGCGCGCGGCGGAGGACCTGGCGCTGGACAAGGGCAGCGTCGTCTTCCTGGGCGGGAAAGCCGCCGAGAACTGGGACGCGATGCTGGAGACCTGGCTCTGGCTGATGAAGGAATACTACTGCGGCCGGCCCACCGAGGAGGCGGTCGCCAGCTTGGAGCAGGTCGAGCGCCAGCTCCGGGAGGAGGAGTACGACCAGGACGTGGCCGAGCTCCTGGCCTCCTGCGAGGAGAACCTGGACCTCGTGCTGCCCCAGCCCGAGGACTGGGACGCCGAGCTCGCCGCGGCCCAGGAGAAGCAGGATTTCGGCGAGACCGCCATGCTGCGCCTGCGCTGGGCGGAGGCCGCCCTGTGGGAGACGGACCATATCGCCAAATGGCAGGCCTGCCTCACCGCGCTGCGCGAGGCCTGGCTTGCGGCGCACCCCGGGGATCGCCCGGATGAAGAGAGGTATCGCAGATGAGATGGCTACAGTCCCTCCGGCGGATGCAGTGGTCCTGGCTGATGGTGATCATCATCCTCGTGCTGCTGGCCACCGTGTTCGCCTTCGCCATGAACCGGAACGACGCCCTGCGCCGGCAGGTCCGGAGCGAGGAATCCACCCAGCAATATATCCTCTCCCGCAAGGAGGAGGAGCTGATCTCCCTGCGGGCCAAGCTCGAGGACGTGGGCAGCAAATCCTACATCGAGAACCACGCCCGGGGCGACCTGAGCTACTTAAAGCCCGGCGAGGTGCGCTACACCGTCACCAACCCGGAGCTGCTGGACAGCTACACCGCCGACGAATGGCAGATCATCCTCAACGAGATGGCCTTCCCGGACTGAAGCCCCGAGCGCTTCCCCCGCCCGGAGCCGTCCGCGTCAAACCGCGCGCCGCGCGGTTTTTTGTGTGCGCGAAGACACACCGCCCGGATTTGCTCTTTACATTTCGCACCGAATTGGTTATGATAGATGACAGAATTTGATTCCGTATGATAAATAGCTCTGGGACCGTTGAAAACGAACGGAGGCGAGCCATGAAGACAGCGGTGATCGGCATCGGATCCAACTCCGTGCGGATGCTGATGGCGGAGATCACGGGCGAGGAGGGCCGCAGGCTGCAGCGGAACCGCGCCGCGACGCGGCTTTTTGCCGGGCTGAACGAGGCCGGGGAGCTCTCGCTCCCGGCGATGGAGACCACCGCCGGAGTGGTCGCCCAGATGGCCGCCCTGGCCCGGGCCGCCCAGGCCGAGGATCTGCAGGTCTTCGCCACCTCCGCCGTCCGCGACGCCGTCAACGCCGGCGACTTCGCGCGGCTGGTCCGGGTCCAAGCCGGGCTGGAGCTGCGGGTCTGCACTGGCCGGGAGGAGGCGGAGCTGTCCTACCTGGGCGCCTCCGACGGCGGGGACTGCGGCGTCATCGATATCGGCGGCGGCTCCACCGAGCTGGTGCTGGGCCGGGGCGGCGTCCCGGACCAGGCCCTGTCCTGCCAGATGGGGGCCGTCCGGCTCCAGCGGCTGCTGGCCATCGACGGGCCGGAGGATCTGCCCGCGGTGACCGCGGCGGCCCGGGGCGTACTGGCGGAGGCCCTCGAGGGCCAGCCCGCCTGGCGCAGCCCCGCGGCCTGGCGGGGCACCGGCGGCACCTTCACCGCCCTGGGCGCTCTGATCCGCAGCGCCCCCTGGACCGACCGCACCTGCCTGCACGGCACCGCGCTGCGCCGGGCGGAGGTGGAGCGGCAGGCCCTGCAGCTCTCCGGGCTGACCGTAGCCGAGCGGAAAAAGCTTCCGAGCCTCCAGCCGGGCCGGGCGGACATCGTGGTCCACGGCATCTGCATCCTGCTGGCCTGCATGGAGCTGCTGGCGATCGACGCCATCACGGTCTCGGAGTACGGCAATCTCGAGGGGGACCTGATGCGGCGCTTCCATCTGAAGCGCATGACGGGCTGATCGGCCCCCAAGGCCAAAACAGAACATTCAAAAAACAAATCCCGCTTGCGAAAAAAAGCGCGCCGCGCTATAATTCATCCATCCGAAGCCGGCCGTGAACCGATGCGGCCCAGGCAAAAACACACTGAGATGAAAGGAAGGATGTTTTCATGGATCTGCAGAAACTGATCTCCGACGTGCTGGAGAAGCTGAACCTCGACAAGAATCTGGTCGCCAAGTTCCAGAAGGACCCCATGTCCGTCGTGAAGAGCCTGCTGAGCGGCATCGACCTGGACAACGACCAGCTCAAGGCTATCATCGAGGGCGTCACCGCGAAGCTGAACCTGGACGACGTGCTCAAGGAGGGCGGCGGCATCCTGGACAAGATCAAGAGCTTCTTCGGCAAGTAAGCCGCAAAGCGCAAGCGAAAAGCGGGCCGCGGCCCGCTTTTCGCTTGCGCTTTTTCAGTCCTTATCCCGGAAGAAAATCACCCAGACCAGCGGCGCCGCGCCGCCCAGACAAAGCAGCTCCCGCACGCTCAGGCCCAGCAGCGCCGCGGGCGTGTGATCCCCGAGGGCTGCCGCCAGCAGCAGCGCGGCGCACAGGATCGTGGCGCACAGCCGCGTCACCCCGCGCCGGACCTCGCGGCGGGTCCCCTGCCCGAGATGCTGCTCCACGCCCACCATCGCGTCGCCCTTGAGGCCCGTGCGGAGCGTGTCGGAGACCAGGGCCGGGATGTCAAGCGCCTTGGTCCCGCTGTTGTAGACCGCGCGCCCGTCCCGCAGGAGCTGCCCGCGCCAGTCGAAATCCCGCAGGAAGCTCTGGGTCACGTGGTCCGCCGCGATCTTCGCCACGTTGCACTGCGGCGCGAGCTCCTTCACCACGCCCTCCAGCGTCGCCATGCCCCGGGCCAGCATCGTCAGCCCGGCGGGCATGCCGATGTGGTTGGCCTTCATGATCTCCATCACGTCCGTCATCAGCGCGGAGAGATCCATCCCGCCCAGGTCCATCGCCGCGTAGCGGTCCATCATGGCCTCGCAGTCCCGGTAGAGCCGGCGGCGGTCCGGGGCCTCGGAGAAGACGCCCAGGGTCAGCACCGCCTCCACGCAGGGCTGCACCTCATTGCGCGCGATGCCCGCCAGCGCCCGGGCGATGGCCCGGCGGTCCTGCTCCCGCAGGGTCCCCATCATCCCCATGTCGAGGAAGACGAGCTTTCCGTCCCGGATCCGCAGATTCCCGGGGTGCGGGTCCGCGTGGAAGAAGCCGTCCTCCACCACCTGCTTGACATAGTTCGCCGCGAGCTTCGCGCCCAGGTCGTCCGGGTCCAGCCCCGCGGCGATCAGCGCCTCCCGGTCCGAGACGGCGTACCCCTCCACATACTCCATCACCAGCAGGTTTGCGGTGGTGTACTGCTTGTAGAGCGCCGGTGCCGTGACATAGGGCACCTCCGCGTTGTTGCGGCGGAAGGTCTCCAGGTTCCGCGCCTCGCAGAGGAAGTCCATCTCCTGCTGGCTCACCATCCACATCTCGTCCAGCACCCGGTTGAAATCCACCAGGCCCTTAGCCGGCGTGTACTTCACCAGCTCCGCCGCCCGCTTCAGCAGGCGGATGTCCTGGCTCATGGTCTCGCGGATGCCCTCCCGCTGCACCTTTACCACCACGCGCTCCCCGGTGGTCAGGGTGGCGGCGTGGGCCTGCGCGATGGAGGCGCTCCCCAGGGCGTGCGGGTCGAACGCCGCGAAGACCTCCTCCACCGGCTTGCCGTAGGCCGTCTCGATGATGCGCCTCACCTGCTCGCCGGGCATCGGCTCCACGTCCGTGCGCAGGCGCGCCAGCGCGTCGCAGTATTCCTGGGGCAGAAAGTCCGCCCGCATGGAGAAAACCTGGCCCAGCTTGATATAGGTCGGGCCCAGCCCCTCGAGGATCGCGCAGAGCTTCTCCGGGCTCATGCCCTTGGTCAGCTCGTTGCGCCGCAGCACCTCCACGATCTCGGCCAGGCGCTTCCCCTGGTCGCGGACCGCCGTGATCTTGTCGCTCATATCGGCCTCCGGTCGGGTGATTTCGGATCAGGATTTCTCTCGATCTCCTGCTATTATACCACAGCCCGCCCCGAAGGGAAACCCGTAAAAAAGACCCGGGAAACCCCTTGACATTCCATGGAAAAGGTGTATGATATAGCCGCAAGGTCAAAGATAGTCAAACTACGCTGACCCTGCTCTGAATCTCACCGAAAGGGGGCTGACAATCATGGCAGCTACCAGCAATTATACCCGCAAATCCATGGAGGCCCTGGCCCGGGCCCAGCAGATCGCCGTGGAGTATCAGCATATGCAGGCGGACCAGGAGCACCTGATCCTCGCCCTGACCGAAAACGAGCAGGAGCTGATCCCCCAGCTGCTGACCAAGGCCGGCTACTCCGTGCCCACCCTGAAGGCGTCCGTCCAGGACGCCATCGAGCGCATGCCCCGGGTCACCGGCTCCGGCCGCGAGGCGGACAAGATCTACATCTCCCCCGAGCTGGACAAGGCCCTGGCGGAGGCCAGCGCCGCGGCCAAGGGGATGAAGGATGAGTACGTGTCCGTCGAGCACCTCTGGATGGGCATCGCCGCCAAGCCCAACGGCAAGGTCAAGGCTCTGCTCTCCCAGATGCGCTACGACCCGGAGGCCTTCCTCAAGGCCCTCAGCAGCGTCCGCGGCGCGACCCGCGTCACCACCGACACGCCCGAGGAGACCTACGACGCCCTGAAGAAATACGGCACCGACCTGACCGAGATGGCCCGGAAGCAGAAGCTGGACCCGGTCATCGGCCGCGACGCCGAGATCCGGAACGTGGTCCGCATCCTCTCCCGGAAGACGAAGAACAACCCCGTGCTGATCGGCGAGCCCGGCGTCGGCAAGACCGCCGTCGTGGAAGGCCTCGCCCTGCGGATCGTCCGCGGCGACGTGCCGGACTCCCTGAAGGACAAGTCCATCTTCTCCCTGGACATGGGCAGCCTGATCGCCGGCGCGAAGTTCCGCGGCGAGTTCGAGGAGCGGCTCAAGGCTGTGCTCGCGGAGATCAAGAAGAGCGAGGGCCGCATCCTGCTCTTCATCGATGAGCTGCACACCATTGTCGGCGCCGGCAAGTCCGAGGGCGCGATGGACGCCGGCAACCTGCTCAAGCCCATGCTGGCCCGCGGCGAGCTGCACTGCATCGGCGCGACGACCCTGAACGAGTATCGCAAGTACATTGAGAAGGACGCGGCCCTGGAGCGCCGCTTCCAGCCCGTCATGGTCGAGGAGCCCACCGTCGAGGACACCATCGCCATCCTGCGCGGCCTGAAGGAGCGCTACGAGGTCTTCCACGGCGTGAAGATCCAGGACAGCGCGCTGATCGCCGCCGCCACCCTCTCCGACCGCTACATCACCGACCGTTTCCTCCCCGACAAGGCCATCGACCTGGTGGACGAGGCCTGCGCCATGATCCGCACGGAGATCGACTCCATGCCCACCGAGCTGGACGACGTCCGCCGCAAGATCATGCAGCTGGAGATCGAGGAGGCCGCCCTGAGCCACGACGACGACGAGCTCTCCAAGGGCCGCCTGGAGGAGGTCCGCAAAGAGCTGGCCGACGAGCGCGCCTCCTTCGATGCCATGAAGACCCGCTGGGAGACCGAGAAGGACGCCATCGGCAAGGTCAACAGCCTGCGCGAGCAGATCGAGCAAACCCGCGCCGAGATGGAGAAGGCCGAGCGCAGCTACGACCTGAACAAGGCCGCGGAGCTGAAGTACGGCAAGCTCCCGCAGCTGGAGAAGGAGCTACGCGAGACCGAGGCCATCGCCGAGCAGCGCGGGGGGGAGGAGAGCCTGCTGCACGACAAGGTGACCGACGATGAGATCGCCCGCATCGTCTCCCGCTGGACTGGCGTCCCGGTGACGAAGCTCATGGAGTCCGAGCGGGAGAAGCTCCTCCGCCTGGAGGACACGCTGCACGAGCGGGTCATCGGCCAGGACGAGGCGGTCCGCCGCGTCAGCGAGGCCATCCTGCGCAGCCGGGCCGGCATCCAGGACCCCAACCGGCCGCTGGGCTCCTTCCTCTTCCTCGGCCCCACCGGCGTGGGCAAGACGGAGCTGGCCAAGGCGCTGGCCCAGGCCCTCTTCGACGACGAGCGCAACATGGTGCGGATCGACATGTCCGAGTACATGGAGAAGTTCTCCGTCTCCCGGCTCATCGGCGCGCCTCCCGGATACGTGGGCTATGACGAGGGCGGCCAGCTGACCGAGGCGGTCCGCCGCCACCCCTACTCCGTCGTCCTCTTCGACGAGGTGGAGAAGGCGCACCCCGACGTGTTCAACGTCCTCCTGCAGGTGCTCGACGACGGCCGCATCACGGACAGCCAGGGCCGCACCGTGGACTTCAAGAACACGATCCTGATCATGACCTCCAACCTGGGCAGCAGCTACATCCTGGAGGGCATTGACGGCGACGGCCACCTCACCCAGGAGGCCCGGGACCAGGTGGACCGGCTGCTCAAGCAGCACTTCCGCCCGGAGTTCCTGAACCGGATCGACGAGATCGTCACCTATCAGCCCCTGACCCGCGAGCAGATCACCCGGATCGTCGGCCTGATGATGAACAGCCTCAACAGCCGTCTGGCGGACCGCCGCCTGCACGTGACCCTGACCGACGCCGCGCTGACCCACATCGTGGACGAGGGCTACGACCCCGTCTACGGCGCGCGCCCCCTGAAGCGGTATCTGCAGGCCCACGTGGAGACCCTCGTGGCCCGGCGCATCGTGGCCGGCGACATCCGCCCCGGCGAGGAGATCGTCGTGGACGCGGACGACAGCGGCCTCATTATCCGCTGACGCGCTATTCCGCCACGCTCCTCTCGAGTAATAATCCCGGCCGACGACAGGGCTTTCCCCTGCCGCCGGCCTTTTTGAGCCGCGGATTTGTCAATTCCGACATCAAACTGACGGTTTTTCTTCATCAATCTGTTACGTTTTTTCTCAGAAAACGACTTCTCAAACCATGTCAAATCTGCTATAATTCCGTTACAGGCTCCGGCGGATGAATCCGCATCCGCCCAAGCGAAATAAACGAGGAGGAATGCACCATGAAAAAGTTTGTTGCCCTTCTTCTTGCCATGGCCCTGTGCCTGAGTGTGGTCAGCGTGTTTGCCGAGAGCACCAACCCCGCTGACATTCCGGACACCATCACCTCTGCGGACAACACCTATGTGGTGGCTTTCGTCACGGACGTCGGCCAGCTCAAGGACAAGTCCTTCAACGAGGGCACCTGGAACGGCGCGAAGACCTATGCCAACGACAACGGCCTGTCCTACAAGTATTATCAGCCCGCCAACGGCGAACAGGCCACCGACGACGACCGCTATGACGCCATGAAGGCGGCTGCGGAAGCCGGCGCGAAGGTCATCGTGGCTGCCGGCTTCATGCAGGGCACCGCGCTGGAGAAGGCCGCCAAGGAGTTCCCCGAAGTGAAGTTCGTCTTCATCGACGGCTGGAGCCTCGGCCTGGACAACGTCATCGGCGTTGCGTTCAAGGAAGAGCAGTGCGGCTATCTGGCTGGCTACGCGGCTGTGATGGACGGCTATGAGAAGCTGGGCTTCGCCGGCGGCGGCGGCGGCACCAACCCTGCCTGCATGCGCTACGGCTACGGCTACATCCAGGGCGCCAACGACGCGGCTGCCAAGCTGGGCAAGCAGGTTGAGATCCGCTTCACCTGGCAGTATGGCGCTTCCTTCTCCCCCTCTGCCGAGCTGCAGACCCTGATCTCCGGCTGGTATGAGACCGGCACCGAGGTCGTCTTCTCCTGCGGCGGCTCCATCTTCTCCTCCATCACCGCTGCCGCCTCCGCCAACGACGCGGCCGTGATCGGCGTGGACGTGGACCAGTCCTACGAGTCTGACACCGTCATCACCTCCGCCCTGAAGGGCATCACCGAGGGCACCTATCAGATGCTGGCCAAGGCCTTTGACGGCACCTGGGAGGGCGGTCAGGTTTCTCTGGGCGCCGCCGAGGATGCGGTTGGCCTGCCTGAGGACACCTGGAGCCTCGAGTCCTACACCGTGGAGGACTACAAGGCGCTGCGTCAGGCGATCGTGAACGGCGAGGTCGTCGTGGACGATCAGGCCGCTGCGAACGATCCCAACGCGAAGGGCCCCTGGAGCAACGTCACCGTGCTCTACGAGTAAGAGAATTTAATATAAGGAAGGGCGAAATCGCCCTTCCTTTTTTCTTGCATATTTGGGCGGGATTCGCTATAATACATTTGAGGTTTTTCCGTTTCATGACAACTGAAGAGGGAGGGATGCAACATGGATCACGAGCAGGACTATGTGATCGAAATGCTGCATATCACCAAGGAATTCCCCGGTATCAAAGCGAACGATGACATCACGCTGCAGCTGCGGCGGGGTGAAATCCACGCCCTGCTGGGCGAGAACGGCGCCGGGAAATCCACGCTGATGAGCGTGCTTTTCGGTCTGTACCAGCCGGATCAGGGCGAGATCCGCAAGGACGGCAAGCCCGTCAAAATCAACAACCCCAACGACGCCACCGCCCTGCACATCGGCATGGTGCACCAGCACTTCAAGCTGATCGACGTCTTCACCGTGCTGGATAACATCATTCTGGGCGCGGAGGACACCAAGTTCGGCTTTGTGCAGCGCAAGGAGGCCCGGAAAAAGGTCGAGGAGCTCTCCCGCCGCTACGGGCTGGCGGTGGACCTGGACGCCAAGGTCGAGGACATCACCGTGGGCATGCAGCAGCGCGTGGAGATCCTCAAGATGCTCTACCGCGACAACGAGGTGCTCATCTTCGACGAGCCCACCGCCGTGCTGACACCCCAGGAGATCACCGAGCTCATGCAGATCATGAAGGGCCTGGTGAAGGAGGGCAAATCGATCCTCTTCATCTCCCACAAGCTCAACGAGATCATGGAGGTCTCCGACCGGGTTACCGTGCTGCGCAAGGGCCGCTATATCGGCACCGTGGTCACCGCCGAGACCACCGCGCCGGAGCTGAGCCGCATGATGGTCGGCCACGACGTCCAGCTGGTGGTGGACAAGGCGCCCGCCCAGCCCGGCGACGTGGTGCTGAGCGTGCGCGATCTCCACGTCCCCTCCAAGCTCTACAAGCACGACGCGGTCAAGGGCGTCTCCTTCGACGTCCGCGCCGGGGAGATCGTCTGCATCGCGGGCATCGACGGCAACGGCCAGACCGAGCTGGTCTTCGGCCTGACCGGCCTGGAAAAGTGCTCCGCCGGAACCATCCAGATGTGCGGGCAGGATATCACCCACGCCCCCATCCGCAAGCGCAGCGAGGCCGGCATCAGCCACATCCCGGAGGACCGCCACAAGCACGGCCTCGTGCTGGATTTCAGCCTGGAGCAGAACCTGGTGCTGCAGACCTTCGAGGAGCTCCGCTTCCAGAGCATGGGCTTCATCCGCTTCGGCGAGGTGCGCAAATACGCGGAGCGGCTCATCGAGCAGTATGACGTCCGCTCCGGCCAGGGCCCGCTGACCGTCGCCCGCTCCATGTCCGGCGGCAACCAGCAGAAGGCCATCATCGCCCGCGAGATCGACCGGGATCTGCCGCTGATCATCGCGGTCCAGCCGACCCGCGGCCTGGACGTGGGCGCCATCGAGAACATCCACCGTCAGATCGTCGCCCAGCGCGACGCCGGGAAGGCCGTGCTGCTGGTCTCCCTGGAGCTGGACGAAGTCATGAACCTGTCCGACCGGATCCTCGTCATGTACGAGGGCGAGATCGTCGGCGAGCTGGATCCCAAGAAGACGACCGTTGAGGAGCTCGGCCTGTACATGGCCGGCGCGAAGCGGCAGGAGCATGCTGAGGGGGTGCGCGCATGAAAAAGGAATCCTTCTGGTCCAAGCCCGGCACCCGCTCCGTGCTGGCGTCGCTGGTCGCCATCCTGATCGGCATGCTGGCCGGCGGCATCGTCATCCTGATCGTCGGCCTGACCAACCCGTCCCTGGGCATCAAGGGCGCCTGGGAGGGCATCCGGCTGGTGGTGGCGGGCCTGTTCGCCACCGGCCGCGACGCCACCGGCGCGCTGACCTTCGGCTTCAACCCGGTCACCTTCGGCAACATGCTCTTCCGGGCCGTGCCGCTGATCATGACGGGCCTCTCCGTGGCCCTGGGCAATAAGGCCGGCCTGTTCAACATCGGCGCGCCGGGCCAGTATCTGGCCGGCACGGCGGCCAGCCTCTATATCGCCCTCTCCGTTCCCACCAACGTCATCCCCTCCTGGCTGGTCTGGCTGCTGGCCCTCCTGTGCGGCATGATGGCCGGCGCCATCTGGGGCGCGATCCCCGGCATGCTCAAGGCCTTCCTCAACATCAACGAGGTGCTGGCCTGCATCATGACCAACTGGATCGCCGCCAACCTGGTCACCTGGTTCTTCGAGGGCAGCAACCTGAAGAACGTCCTGGAGGGCACCAAGTCCGGCTACATCTATAAGACCGCCACCGTCATGAACGACATCGTCGCCGACGGCGTCGCCTCCACGGTGGGCGCGAACGTCCCGGAGGGCGCCACGATCGTGGCGACCCGCGGCGGGATCGCCACCTCCAAGCTCGGCCTGGACCGCCTCTTCGCGGGCAGCCAGGTCAACGGCGGCATCGTGATCGCCATCCTGCTGGCCATCGTGATCTACGTGCTCCTCTCCCGCACCACCATGGGCTATCAGCTCAAGGCCTGCGGCGCCAACCGCTACGCCGCGCGCTACGCCGGCATCCAGGATCGGCGCAACATCGTGCTGACCATGGCGCTGGCCGGCTCCCTGGCCGGCGCGGGCGCCGCCCTGTACTGGCTGTCGGGCAACACCGAGTTCTTCTGGAGCACCTACCAGTCCCTGCCCTCGGAGGGCTTCAACGGCATCCCGGTGGCGCTCCTGGCTATCAACAACCCCATCGGCGTCATCTTCTCGGCCACCTTCATGTCGATGCTGTCCGTCTGCGGACAGAAGCTGACGGAGCTGACCGCCTTCAACGAATACATCACCGACGTGATCATCTCCGTCATCGTGTACCTCTCGGCCTTCATGCTGGTCATCAAGACCTGGATCAGCCGGCTGCACAAAGGAAAGGCGGTGAACAAGTAATGTCGTTTCTGATTCGTCAAACCCTTGTGTACGCCGTCCCGCTGATGGTGGTGGCCCTGGCCGGCGTCTTTGCCGAGCGCAGCGGCATCATCAACCTGGCCCTGGAGGGCATCATGATCTTCGGCGCCTTCATGGGCGTGCTCTTCGTCCGCTTCGTCCAGCAGTGGGGCTGGTTCCAGGCCGCCTTCGAGGCGAAAAACTACCTGGCGCTGCAAGGGTTCTGCGCCCTGGCGATTCTCTTCGCGGCCCTGATGGGCGCGGTGTTCAGTTTGCTGCTGGCCTTCGCCGCCATCAACCTGAAGGCGGACCAGACCATCGGCGGCACGGCGCTGAACCTGATGGCGCCGGCCCTGGTGCTGTTCTTCATCCGCATTCTCGCCAACCAGAACACCCTGAACATGTACACCGGCGACGCCGCCAGCTGGTTCATGCTGAAAAAAGCCATGTTCGGCTACGGCCGCAAGGATGAGATGGGCTTCCTGGGCTCCACCTTCGTGGACAAGGTCTACGTGGCCACCTACATCTGCATCCTGGTCTTCGTCGTCATGGCCATCATCCTCTACAAGACCCGCTTCGGCATGCGGCTGCGCTCCTGCGGCGAGAATCCGCAGGCCTCCGCGTCCCTGGGCATCGACGTCATCAAGATGCGCTACGCGGGCGTGGTCATCTCCGGCGCGCTGGCCGGCATGGGCGGCTTCGTCTACGTGCTCACCACGGCCAACTGCTCCGCCAACGGCGACGTGGCCGGCTTCGGCTTCCTGGCGCTGGCCGTGATGATCTTCGGCAACTGGAAGCCCGGCAACATCTGCGGCGCGGCGCTGCTGTTCGGCCTGTTCAAGTGCATCGCCGCCTCCTACTCCACCCTGGATATCAACGGCGACGGCGTCTACGCCCTGAAGAACCTCAACATCAACACCAACATCTACCGGATGATGCCCTATGTCATCACCCTGGTGGTGCTGGCCTTCACCTCCAAGAGCTCCCGGGCGCCCAAGGCGGAGGGCATCCCCTACGATCCCGGCATGCGTTAAGCCAGAGAATCCCGCGGCTGTCCTGCGAAGGACAGCCGTTTTTTATCTGCTCCCGAGATGACAAACCCTCCATCGTTTGCTATAATGGCTGATGTGAATATCGCAACGGAGGTTTCACCTTGAAATACCTGAGACAGGCTTTGAAGGGCTACGGGCGGGAGGTCGTCCTGGCGCCGCTGTTCAAGATGCTGGAGGCCGGCTTCGATCTGCTGGTGCCCGTCGTGGTGGCGCACATCGTCAACGAGGGCATCGGCGGCGGGGACCGGCCGCTGGTGCTGCGCATGTGCGCGGTGCTGCTGGGCATGGCCGTGGTCGGGCTGACCTGCGCGGTGACCGCCCAGTATTTCTCCGCCAAGGCGGCGGTGGGCTGCGCCTCCCGGCTGCGGGAGCGGCTGTTCGCCCACATCGAGTCCCTCGGCTGGGGCGACGCCGACCAGCTGGGCGCGTCCACCCTCATCACGCGCATGACCACCGATATCAACCAGGTGCAGAACGGCGTCAACATGTTCCTGCGCCTGCTCCTGCGCTCCCCCTTCGTGGTGGGCGGCGCGTTTTTGTGCGCGCTGCTGATCGACCGGCAGATTGCCTGGATCTTCGCGCTGGCGATCCTCGGCATGGCGCTGGTGGTGGGGGTCATCATGGCGCTGACCCTCCCCCGCTACCGCCGCAACCAGGCCCGCCTGGACAAGCTGACTGCGGCGACCCGGGAGAACCTCTCCGGCGTGCGTGTGATCCGCGCCTTCGGCATGGAGGCGCGGGAGACCGCCCGCTTCGAGGGCTTCAACCGCGACCTGGCGCAGGGCCAGCTGGGCGTGGGGCACCTCTCCGCCCTGATGGGGCCGCTGACCCTGGTGATCGTGAACCTGGGCATCATCGCGGTGCTGCAGAGCGGCGGCCAGGCCGTCCAGGGCGGACGGCTCCTCTCCGGCGAGGTGATCGCCCTGGTCAACTACATGAGCCAGATCCTGGTGGAGCTGGTGAAGCTGGCCAACCTGATCGTCACCCTCAGCCGCTCCATCGCGAGCCTGCGCCGGGTCAGCCAGGTGCTCGACACCCAGCCCGCCCTGACCTACCCCGAGACCTCCCCCGCCCCGCTGCCGGAGGCGGACGCCGTCCGCTTCGAGGGGGTGAGCCTGCGCTACCCCGCCGGCGGCGCGGAGAGCCTCTCGGACATCTCCTTCCGCGCCAGACCCGGCGAGACCGTCGGCATCATCGGCCCCACCGGCAGCGGCAAGAGCTCCCTCGTCCACCTGATCCCCCGCTTCTATGAGGCCACCGGCGGCCAGGTCTTCCTCCAGGGTCAGCCCGTGGACGCCTACGCCAAAGAGACGCTGCGAAAGCTGGTAGGGCTTGTGCCCCAGCGGGCCCAGCTCTTCCGCGGCACGATCCGGTCCAACCTCCTTTGGGGCGCGCCGGAGGCCGACGACGAGACGCTCTGGGAGGCCCTGCGGGCCGCCCAGGCCGAGGAGTTCGTCCGCGGGAAGCCGGGCGGCCTCGACGAGCCGGTGGAGCAGGCCGGCCGAAACTTCTCCGGCGGCCAGCGGCAGCGGCTCACCATCGCTCGGGCCCTCGCCGGCCATCCGCCGATCCTGATCCTCGACGACAGCGCCAGCGCCCTGGACTACCTCACCGACGCCCAGCTCCGCAAAGCGCTGCGGCAGCTCTCCTGGAAGCCCACCGTCTTCATCGTCAGCCAGCGCACCGCCTCCATCCGCCACGCCGACACGATCCTCGTGCTGGACGACGGCCGGCTGGTGGGCCGGGGCACCCACGACGAGCTGCTCCAGACCTGTCCCATCTACCGGGAGATCCATCTGAGCCAGTCGAAGGAGGAGCGCGCATGAGCAAGCAATCGAAGGCCTTCTCCCTCGCCGCGCTCCGGCCCATGGGCGCGCTGCTGCGCCCGCATCGGTGGAGCATCGCGCTGAGCGTCGTCTGCGCGCTGGTCTCCTCCCTGGCGCAGCTTCTGATCCCCATCTACTGCGGCGAGGCCATCGACGCGATGCTCGGCGCGGGGGCGGTGGATTTCGCCGCCGTCTCCCGGGTCGCCGCGGTCATCCTCCTGCTGACGCTGATCTGCGCCCTGGCGCAGTGGGTGCTCACGGTGCTGAACAACCGCGTGGCCTTCCGGGTCTCCCAGTCCCTGCGGGACCAGGCAATCCGCAAGCTCCAGCGTCTGCCCATCAAGTGGCTGGACGCCCACCCCTCCGGCGACCTGGTCAGCCGCGTCATCGCGGACGTGGACGTGGTCTCCGACGGCCTGCTGATGGGCTTCACCCAGTTCTTCACCGGCGTGGTCACCATCCTCGGGACCCTCTTCATGATGGCCCGGCTGAGCCTGCCGGTCGCCGCCGTGGTGGTGGTGCTGACGCCGCTGAGCCTCTTCACCGCCGGGTTCATCGCCCGCAGGAGCGCCCGCTGGTTCCACGCCCAGTCCGCCGTCCGGGGCGAGGAGACCGCCTTCATCAACGAGATGCTGGACGGCCAGCGCGTGGTGCAGGCCTTCGGCCGCGAGGCCGCGACCCAGGCGGAGCTGCACGACGTGAATCAGAAGCTGGCGGACGCCTCGCTGAAAGCCACCTTCTTCTCCTCCCTGGTCAACCCCTGCACCCGCCTGGTCAACAACCTGGTCTACGCGGCGGTCGCGGGCACCGGCGCCTTCCTCGCCATCGCGGGGCACATGAGCGTCGGCCAGGTCAGCGCCTTCCTCTCCTACGCGAGCCAGTACGCCAAGCCCTTCAACGAGATCTCCGGCGTCGTGACCGAGATGCAGAACGCCCTGGTCTGCGCGGGCCGCGTCTTCGAGCTCCTCGCCGTGGAGGAGGAGGCCGAGCCCTTCCCGGACACGGCGGGCGAGCTCCCCACCGAAGGGCAGGTCCGCCTTGAGCATATCTCCTTCCGCTATGTGCCCGAGCGCCCCCTCATCCAGGACTTCTCCCTGGACGTTGCGCCCGGCCAGCGGGTGGCCATCGTCGGCCCCACCGGCTGCGGCAAGACCACGCTGATCAACCTCCTCATGCGCTTCTACGACGTCGACGAGGGGCAGATCCGGGTCGACGGGCAGGAGATCCGGGGGATGTCCCGGCACGACCTGCGCCGCCGCTGGGGCATGGTGCTCCAGGAGACCTGGCTGCGCTCCGGCACCGTCCGGGAGAACATCGCCTTCGGAAAGCCGGACGCCCCGGAGGAGGAGATCGTCGCCGCGGCGAAGGCCGCCCACATCCACTCCTTCATCCAGCGCCTCCCGCAAGGCT
The DNA here is from genome assembly GCA_947165425.1 of uncultured Clostridia bacterium. Taxonomy (GTDB): domain Bacteria; phylum Bacillota; class Clostridia; order Christensenellales; family Aristaeellaceae; genus RUG11272. Next base: position 46,763 of record CAMVAJ010000002.1, on the reverse strand, counting down.
ATGACACCGTCATCGCCGAGGACGGGGAGGGCATCTCCCAGGGCCAGAAGCAGCTGATCTGCATCGCCCGGGTCATGCTCTGCCATCCGCCGATGCTGATCCTGGACGAGGCCACCTCCTCCATCGACACCCGGACCGAGCTGCGGGTCCAGTCCGCCTTCGCGGAGCTGATGCAGGGCCGCACCTCCTTCATCGTCGCGCACCGGCTGTCCACCATCCGGGAGGCGGACGTGATCCTCGTCATGCGCGACGGCCACGTCGTCGAGCAGGGCCGCCACGAGGAGCTGCTGGCGGCGGGCGGCTTCTACGCCGCGCTCTACGAGAGCCAGTTTGAAAAAAGCGCTTGATTTCACCCCAGTTTTCAGTACAATAGGCATGGCATAAAGTTCCAATTGACCCTGCCGCAAGGAGTGTGACAACCCATATGAAAGCTCCCTTCTCCCCCTATCTGACGGGCGTCGCCGGGCCCCTGCGCGGCCTGATCGCGCGTCTGGGCGAGCGCTATGACTCGGTCAGCGTCCTCGCGACCGACTCGGTCGGCTTCGCCCTGCGGATCTCCCAGCGGGCCAAATCCGTCGGAAGCGACACCATGATGACCGAGCGCGGCGTGGTCGTGCGCGTCCGCAAGGACGGACAGTACGCCGAGGCCGCCTTCAACGACTTCGATCCCGCCGAGATGGACCGGGTCCTCGCGGACATCACCGCCCAGCTGGACCGGCAGACCGCGGTGCTCGCCGCCGCCGGCGTCCGGGCCTACGAGACCGCGCCCCTGCCCGACGAGCCGCTGACCCTGCTGGCGGAGATGGAGACCGGCCGCCTCCCGGAGCGGGAGGACATCCCCGCCCTCATCGAGCGCCTGAGCGCCCTCTCCGACGCGGGCATGACCCGGCGCGAGGGCCTGCTGGACTGCATGGTCACCGCCCAGTCCACCCACGTCAGCAAGCTCTTCCTCACCGCGAACCGCGACCTGCGGCAGAGCTATGTCTACTCCGAGGGCGGCGTGGCCATGCTGGCCGCCCAGGACGGGCGGACCGAGTACGCCCACGAGTCGGTGGCGGACCGGGCCGGCCCGGAGATCTTCGACGACCTGGACGGCAAGCTGGACGCGACCGCGAAGATTCTCGCCGACAAGCTCGGCGCGGAGCGCGTCGTCCCCGGCGAGTACGACGTCATCACCTCCCCCGAGGTCTCCGGCCTGATCGCCCACGAGGCCTTCGGCCACGGCGTGGAGATGGACATGTTCGTCAAGGGCCGGGCCCTGGGCGCGGCCTACATCGGCAAGCGGGTCGGCAGCGATCTCGTCACCATGCACGAGGGCGCGGCCTGCGCCGTGGACGTGTCCTCCTACGCCTTCGACGACGAGGGGACCCTGGCCGGGGATGTCACCGAGATCGAGCACGGCATCCTCCGCACCGGCATCTGCGACGCCCTCTCCGCCCTGCGGCTGGGCACCGCCCCCACCGGCAACGGCAAGCGGCAGAACTTCGAGCACAAGGTCTACACGCGCATGACCAACACGGTCTTCGACTCCGGCACGGACAGCCTCGAGGACATGATCGCCAGCGTCGCCCACGGGTACTTGCTGGAGGGCTTCTCCTCCGGCATGGAGGACCCCAAGCACTGGGGCATCCAGTGCATCGTCGAGCGCGGGTACGAGATCCGGGACGGGCAGTTCACCGGCAAGGTCGTCTCCCCCGTGGTCATGACCGGCTATGTGCCGGATCTGCTCGGCTCCGTGAGCATGGTCAGCCCTCACCGGGAGACCTTCGGCTCCGGCGGCTGCGGCAAGGGACACAAGGAGTGGGTCAAGGTCTCCGACGGCGGCCCCTATCTGAAAGCGAAAGCGAGGCTGGGCTGATGCTGAACACCATCTTGGACCTGCTGCGCGCCTCCACAGCCGACGCGTGGGAGGTAACGGACACCCAGGAGACCGGCTGGGAATTCTATCTGATCCGCCATCGGCTGGATCAGCACCGGGTGAAGCTGACGCGCCACACCCATGTGAAGGTCTACCGGCGCTTCGGCGAGGGCCAGTTCCTCGGCTCCGCCTCCGCCGAGATCCCGCCCACCGCCAACGCCGAGGAGGCCAAGGCCGCCATCGACGCCCTCTGCCAGCGGGCGGAGTACGTCAAAAACCCTGCTTACACCCTGGTCGCCCCCGACGGGGAGGCCCAGGCGCAAGCGGGGAGCGTTGACGTCGCCGCCATCGCCCGGGATTTCCTGGAGGCCCTCCAGGCCGTCCCAGAGACCCAGACCGAGGATCTCAACAGCTATGAGATCTTCGTGAGCGAGAAGAAGCGCCGCTTCCTCAACTCCGAGGGCGTCGATGTCACCTCGGTCTACCCCTCCTCCATGGCGGAGGTGGTGGTCAACGCGCGCCGGGACGGCCACGAGATCGAGCTCTACCGCCTGTACCACTCCGGCGCCTGCGACCGGGACGGCCTGATCCAGGCCCTCACCGAGACGCTGCGCTACAGCCGGGACAAGCTGATCGCCCAGCCGACCCCGGCCCTGGGCCGCGCCACCGTGCTCTTCTCCACCGACGCCGCCTGCGAGATCTATAACTACTTCATCAGCCGCATGTCCGCGGCGATGCTGGTGCGGCGGATCTCCGACTGGAAGATCGGCGAGCCCGTGGTCCGGGACGCCGCCGGGGACAAGGTCACCGTCCGGGCGCTGGTCACCCTGCCCAACTCCTCCGACAACGCGGCCTACGACCCGGAGGGCGCGCGCCGCTGGGACTTCGACATCATCCGGGACGGCATCGCGCGGCAAGCCTACGGCTCGCGGCAGTTCAGCCAGTATCTCGGCCTCGAGCGCTCCTGCGTCCCCGGCAACTACGCCGTCAGCGGCGGCAGCGCGACGGCCGCCGAGCTGCGCACCGGCCCCTATCTGGAGGTCGTGGAGTTCTCCGATTTCCAGGTGGACGCCATGAGCGGCGACATCGCCGGCGAGATCCGGCTCGCCTACTGGCACGACGGGGAGAAAACGGTCCCGGTCAGCGGCGGCTCGGTCACGGGCTCCATGCTGACCCTGGCCAGGACCCTCCGCATGAGCCGGGAGCAGCGCCAGTACGACCATCTCCTGATCCCCGCGGTCACCGCCCTCGACGGCGTGACCATCGCCGGCGTCGAGTGAAGGCCCCCAAACCCAAAAACGCCCCGGCGCGGCTTCTCCGCCGCGCCAGGGCGCTTTGATTGTCTGTCACACCGGCGGCGCCTCCGGCACCGCGCGGAGCACGTCCTCCACGTCCCGCAGGGGCGTCATGTACCCCTCCAGGAGCCGCGCCTTCGCCGCCAGCCCCCGGGAGCGGGGGTTGAAGAAGATCCGGCACTTCTGCCGGCCGTTGCGCGCCTCCTGGATCAGGTTCAGCGCGGCGGAGTTGCCGTCGAAGGCCAGCAGCGCTGAGGGCAGCCGCTTGAAAATCTCGTAGGCAAAGCTCTTGTACAGGCCCATGCCGAAGCTCTCGATGGACGGCACCAGGCGCACGTTCGTCCGCCGTAGCCGCCGCAGCGCGGCCTCCGTCATCTGGCCCGGCACGATCGCGAACACGTCGAAGGTGCCCGCGGCTTTCTCCGCCAGATACCCCTCCTGGCCGGTCAGCGTGTGCCCCACCACAAAGTAGACCCTGGCCGGATCCGCCCGCTCCAGCAGCCGGTCGATCAGCGCCCGGTCCTCCGCGCTCACGCGGGCGCGGCGTCCGCTGCTGTTGAAGCTGCCGCCGCACACCACCAGCGGGAAGCGGTCCTTCGGCAGCGGCCGCAGGCGGTCGGCCAGCGCCTCCTCGGTGCGCTGCCCCGCCTGCGCCGTCCAGCGCACCGCGCCCAGGCGCTCCCGGGCCTCCTCCAGCTTCCCCTCGTAGTACCGCTGGAGATCGACCCCGGCGCAGGCCTGCCGGAAGGCCTCCTCCCGGCGGCGGAACACCCGCATGCTGTCCGAGAGCACCTCCGACTCCGCGCCGCGCATGCCGCACAGCTCCTCATGGTTCAGGTCCAGGAGCTTCTCCAGGCTCAGCTCCTCGTCGATGGAGTTGGTCCCGTAGAGCGCGCCGCCGTCGGTCCCCTGCACGCAGCGGATGCCCGCGCGCAGGTACTGCCGCAGGGGGTGCCGCGCCAGGGTGCTGAGGTTGTTGAGCCGCACGTTGGAGGTGATCTGGAACTCCAGCACCGCCCCGCTGCGGCGCAGCTCCTCCAGCAGCTTCTGGCCCTTGGCGCTCTTCAGGTCGCTGGTATACAGGCCGTGGCCGATGCGCAGGCGCGGCATCTCCTGCCCCGGCGCCAGGGACTCCCGGACGCAGCGGAGGCTGTTGCCCACATTGTCCCGGAGGCTGTCGTTCTCGCCCGCGTGGATGCGGATCACGAAGCCCGGGAACGCGCCCGCCACCGCGACCAGCTCCCGGATCACATCTTTTAGCTCCAGGATATCGTTGATCTCCTCGCCGATGATGTCGCTGCCCGCCACATAGGGGTCCCCCGCGAAGGCCCACAGGCAGCGCAGGCTCTCGGAGAGGTAGTTGTCCGGCGTGGGCCGGTCCCGCACGATGGTGAGGGGCACCCGGCGGATGCCCGCCAGGAACCGCAGCACCACCCCCGTCTCCCGCGTGACCGCCGGCATGATCTCGTGGATCTCCCGCAGCTTGCCCGGCGCCTCCTCCGGCTTGAGGAGCGACGTGTCGGAGATCTCGGCGTAGACGATGCCGTGCCGCTGGTACTCCCGGGCGATCCACAGCAGCAGATCCTGGTAGAGGGTGTTGCGGCGGTAGCGGTCGTCCTCCCGGTCGCGGCGCATGCGCTCCGCGTAAGCCCGCACGTCCCGGTCCGGGATCCCGTCGATATGGATGCCCGCGAAGGGCTTCTCCGAGGGCACGCCCTTGGTGAACACATAGCGGTACAGGTAGACCTTCTCCAGGTCGGCGAACACCGCCTGCCCGTCCTTGGGGATGGTCAGCGAGTTGCGGATCCGCTCGATGTTGGTCTCGGCGTTCTCCGGATTGCCCAGGATCAGGTCGGCGAAGTTGATGAAGGTGAGATCGTCGATGCGGCGCTCGAGATACTTGCCGGTCAGGCTCGTCTCCCCCAGCGCCGCCCGCGCCTGCGCCCTGCGCTCCTCCAGCCCCGCCAGCTGGTCCAGCGTGCACAGGAGCCCCAGCTTTTTGATGTAGTAGTAGGGGTAGCGGATCTGGTGGATCATGCCGAGGGCGATCAGGATGTCCGGCGGCAGGTTGCCGTTCATGTGGGTGTGGAGATCCGTCCGGAATTTGCAGTCGCTGCGGATGTAGGTCTTGACGATGGTCTTCTCGACCCCCAGCCGGTAGTCCTTGGTCTGGCTCATGAGGGTCTTGGAGATGGCGGGGATCGACGCCTTCAGCTCCACCCGCCCGTCCGGGTAGATGTTGGCGATCTTCGTGTTCCCCAGGCGGAGGATGTACATCCGCCGGTTGTCCCCGTCGAAATAGCTGGGGATCTCGCCCCGGATCACCCGCAGCCCCCGCTCGTCCAGCGAGGTCTCCAGCGCGCAGAGCCGGGCCAGATTGGAGATCAGGTTGCCCGTGCGGTGGTTGGGCGTCCGGATGACGTAGAAGAGCCGCTCCTCCTCCATATACAGATCCACCGCGATGTCCTTCTCCCGGTCCAGAAAAAACTGCTGAAAAAAGATCATGCCGTCATCCTCCCCCGCCACGCCTCCGCCGGCCGGCCGTTACATGATCATTTCGCCGGCTTCCCGAAAAGTCCTGCATAATGGAAGGTGATTCCCATGAACCCAGCCGCTGAGCGCGCCAAATACGTCTTCGCCGTCATCCTCTACGGGACGATCGGCCTCTTCCTGCGCTATGTCAGCATCCCCAGCGAGATCGTGGCGATGTGCCGGGGCCTGATCGGCGGGACCTTCATCCTCGTCTACCTGAAGGCCCGGGGCCAGCGCCTCGACCGCGAGGCGATCCGCCGGAACCTGAAGTGGCTGGTCATCGCCGGCGTCAGCCTCGGGCTGAACTGGATCTTTCTCTTCGCGGCCTATATGCACACCACCGTCGCCATCGCGAGCCTGTGCAACTACATGGCGCCGATCATCGTCATCCTGATCGCGCCCCTGGTGCTGCGCGAGCGGCTGGATCGGCGGAAGATGCCCGCGGTGGCCGCGGCCTTCGTCGGGATCATCCTCGTCTCCGGCGTCTGGAAGGGCGCGGCGGGGAGCGTCTCCGGCGTGCTGATGGGGCTGGCGGCGGCGCTGTGCTTCGTGGTGATCGTCATCTGCAACCGGGAGTTCCGGGATATCCCCTCCCTGGACCGGTCGGTCCTCCAGCTGCTGATCTCCGCCGTGACCATCTTCCCCTACGCCCTGGTCCGCAGCTGGGGCAATCCGCCGCCCGTCGACGCCCGGACCGTGCTGATCGTGCTCATGCTCGGCCTGCTGCACACGGGCGTGGCCTACTGCTTCTATTTCAAGGGCATCGGGAGCCTGCCGGTCCAGACCGTGGCCGTGCTGGGCTATCTCGAGCCCGTGGTGTCCGTGCTCTGCTCGGCGCTCTTCCTCCGCGAGCCCCTGGGGGCCGCCGGCTGGATCGGCGCGGTGCTGATCATCGGCGCCGCCGTCGCCTGCGAACTCCTCGGCTCCGGCCAAAGCGAGGCCGGGAGCCCCGAGCCCGGCTGAGATCCGGGCTCTTTTTTTCTGCCAGCGCGCCCTCCGGCTCGTATCAATTTATGAAAGCATATTACTTTCCAGACTTGTTTCCGTAACATTTCTGTGATAATATGAAATATGACAGCAAAGAGTCGCTGTCCAAAACCAGCCAGATTACGATCCAGCTGCCCAACGGCGGCGGAATAATAGGAGGGAAACCGATGCGAAAAGCCATGGTTATCCTGACGATGGTGCTCGCGCTGCTCTGCGTCTGCCTGCCCGGCGTCGCGGAGCGAAACGCGCTGACCATCGATCAGTCCGTCCAGATCCTCTTTGAGGGGGACACCCTGCAGACGGCGCTGGGCCGCGAGGGGGACGCCGCCAACGGGACGCCCGTCTACGCCTCCTCCAACCCGAAGATCGCCACCGTGGACGCAGACGGCCTCGTGACCGCGGTCTCCAAGGGCCGCGCCACCATCACCGTCTCGGTGACCGGCGCGCAGCGCACCTACAAAGCCAAGCTGAACCTCACCGTCGCCCGGCGCGTGACCGCCCTGGACATCCAGACAGCGAAGCTCCCGCTCCACAGCGGCGAGGAGGCGGACGTCGCGCCGCTGCTCCGGCCCTCGGAGGAGGCGCTGCCCGTGCTGCTGCTGCCCGTGCGCAAGACCGTGGAGCTGAAGGTCAGCGCGCTGCCCAAGGACGCGACCAACCGCAAGGTCGCCCTCCGGGCCGACAACGACCAGATCCTGCGCGTCAGCGGGAAAAGCATCTCGGGCCGGCAGGCCGGCGAGACCGTCCTGACCGTCTACAGCGAGCAGAACCCGGAGGTCAGCCAGCGCTACCGCGTGCTGGTGGTGCAGCCGGTCAGCCGCATCTCCCTCACCCTCCCCGGCAAGGCCGTCGCCGTGGGCGGCTCCGCCGCGATCCAGGCGCAGGTCACCCCCGCGGACGCCTCCGTCCCGCGGATCGTCTGGTCCTCCGCGGATGAGCGGATCGCCACCGTGGACCAGCAGGGCGTCGTCACCGGCGTGAAGCGCGGGAACGCGCGGATCATCGCCGCGGCCCAGGACGGCAGCGGCATCCGGGCCACCCTGAGCGTCAAGGTCACCCAGGGCGCGGAGAGCGTCGCCCTGGACCACAGCGACATCACGGTCAGCGCGGGCCGGAGCGTGGTGCTCCACGCCACCGTCCTGCCCAAAAACACCGACGACAAGGGCCTCGTCTGGACCTCCTCCGACGAGCGGATCGCCACCGTCAACGGCCAGGGCCGCGTCACCGGCGTCTCCCTGGGCGACTGCCAGATTGTCTGCGCCAGCCGCAGCAACGGCGCGGTTCAGACCGTGGCCGACGTGCACGTGCACCAGCTGGTCACCGGCATCGTCTTCGGCGAGGCGCCCACCCTATATGTCGGGGAGAGCGCCCAGCTGACCTGGTCCACCGAGCCCGCCAACGCCAACGACGCCACCGTCACCTTCTCCAGCTCGAACCCGAAGGTGCTGACCGTGGACGCCGAGGGCCGGGTCACCGGCCTGAGAGCCGGCGAGGCCTATGTCAACGCCGCCACCGTCGACGGCAGCAACCGCCGCGCGCGCCTGAAGGTCCACGTCTATCAGCACGTGACGGGCGTCCACATGAAGCGGCACACCGCCTACCTCGACGTGGGCGAGTCCGCGGTCACCACCGCCGTCCTCGAGCCGGACAAGGCCACCAACAAGAGCATGAACTGGGCCGTGGCGGACCCCGACATCGTCTCCATCGCCCTGGCCAACAGCCAGGGGAACAAGATCAAGCTCCGGGGCCTGCGGCAGGGCGAGACGGAGATCACCGGCATCACCGTCGACGGCGGCTTCCCCACGACCTTCAAGGTCAAGGTCGGCGACTGGGATCACGCCCTGAAGATCAAGGACGCCAAGGTGGAGGGCGCCGACCAGCGCCTGACCGTCCGCAACGACAGCGTCCTGACGATCACCAGCATCACCGTGGAGGTCTCCGTCTACGACATCAACGGCAAGCCCGTGCCCGCCAACAAGAAGGACGGCACCAACACCTTCCGCATGGTCTACAAGCGCACCCTGAACCCCGGCGAGTCCACGGTGCAGAAATACTGGAAGACCGTCGATTTCAAGCTCCCGGACTCCCCGATCGTGAGCGAATACCGCGTGAAGATCATCCAGTACCAGATCGATAACGACTGGATCAAGACCATCCGCGAGAAGAACCGGCCCACGAAGACGTGCCCCGTCCATCTCTGATCCCGCAAACCACACGCAACTATTTGAAGGAGGCTTCGGCAATGACTAAACGGCTTGTTTCCCTTTTGATGGCGGCGGCACTGTGCCTGCTCGCTCTGGCGCCCGCCTTCGCCGAGGACGACACGGTGCCCGCCAGCGCCGGCTACTACTACGTCTACACCGAGAACGGCAAGGTCCTCAACGTCCGCGACACCCCCAACGGCACGGTCGTCGGCGCCCTGAAATACGGCACCCGGGTCTACTGCTACTACAACGAGTCCGGCTGGGCGCTGATCGACTTCAAGTACAACAAGCCCGGCTACGGCGTGGGCACCTACGCCTGCTTCGTGAGCAGCCGCTTCCTGCAGAGAACGAAGCCCGCGCCCCGCTCCACCGCCACGGCGACCTCCGTGCCGGCGGTCGCCAGCATCTCGGACCCGCTGGACGAGCTCAACCGCGAGTTCGCCAGCGCCCGCGACGTCGTCCCCTTCCGGATCACCGTGCGCCCGACCCGCGCCAGCGGCTGGGTCAACCTCCGCTGGGCCCCGAGCATGAGCACAGAGGTCATGGCCACCTACGGCGCCAACAGCCAGCTGCTGGTCATCAAGGAGACCGCGAACTGGTACCAGGTCGAGGATCAGGACACCGGCAACGTGGGCTTCATCAAGAAAGAGTTTGTGATCCGCTGATCCGGGCCACGAGCAAGGAGGAATATTGGCATGAAAAAGATTCTGGCTGCGCTCCTGTGCCTGGCGCTCGCGCTGGGCTGCGCCCTCGCCTCCGCGGAGGAGGGGACGGGCAAGATCACCCTCGGCACCCTCGACATCAACGGCGCTTTCACCCTGCAGTGCGGTCTGCCCGAGGGCTATAAGCTCCAGCCTATCAAGGCCAACCGGGACCAGGTCGTGGCGGTCATGTCCTCGGAGGATCCGGCGAAGCCGGTCATGCAGCTCTCCGTCGCCTTCGACGAGACCTACTCCGACGTCGACCGCATGAATGACCTGGACGAGGAGGCCCTCGCCGCGCTGGAGAAGACCTTCACCGACATGGACCCCACCGTGGAGATCTCCTACGGCGATACCGGCCTGGGCACCCGCCTGCTCATCGCAAAGCAGACCGACGGCGCCTTTGACTACATCGACTTCCTGAGCATCTACAAGGGCTATTTCATCGAGTTCGTCCTCGTGCCCTCTCAGCAGGCGGAGGACAAGTCCCTCACCGACGAGCAGATGCGGATCTGCATCGACTTCCTGACCGACCTGGATTTCGTCCCCGCGGACGCCGCCCAGGAGATCGGCATTGCGGAGGGCACCTGGCTGACGAATCTGACCGACTACAACCCGGAGGACAACACCGTGCAGGCAGTGCTCCGGCGCGGCGTCACCCTCAGCCCCGAGGAGGTGAACGCCCTGCAGCCCGGCAGCACCCTGACCTACGGCCGGGAGAGCGTGGTGGTCGAGACCGTGGAGCCGCTGGACGAGAACAGCCTCCTCGTGAACGATGAGATCACCCTCACCCGCTATGGCGACCGGTACCATATCTACCTCTACGAGGAGGAGTACACCGAGGACTTCGCCACCATGACCCTGACCATCCCGGAGAACCTGACGGTCCTGGACGACATCGACCCCGACACCGGCGACCCCCTCGAGGAGTCCGCGCACCGCACCGCCGCGGAGTTCACCGCCCTGCTCGCCAACCCGGGCGAGAACGATCCCGGCTTCGCCTCCGAGAACGTCTATGTCACCTTCGACGCCCAGGAGCAGATGACGCTGGTGCAGCGCTTCTTTGTCCCCTGGCAGTAAAGCAAAACCGAGTGGGCCCCTTCCGGGCCCACTTTTCAGACAAGGGAGGAGACCCCCATGGAACACGCCCCGAACATCCGGATCTTTGGCCTGCAGAAGCTGTCGCTTCTGGATTTCCCGGGCCGAGTCGCCTGCACGGTCTTCCTGGGCGGCTGCGATTTCCGCTGCCCCTTCTGCCACAACTTTGAGCTGGTGGACGGCACCGCCTCCCCGGTGATGGACGCGGAGGAGCTGCTGGCCTTTCTCTCCGGCCGCCGCGGCCTGCTGGACGCCGTCGCGGTCACGGGCGGCGAGCCCTGCCTGCAGCCCGCCCTGCCGGAGCTCCTGCGGGCCTTCCGGGAGATGGGCTACGCCGTCAAGCTGGACACCAACGGCTACCACCCCACCCTGCTCCGGCAGGTGCTCGAGGAGGGCCTGGCCGACTATGTGGCCATGGACATCAAGAACAGCCCCGCCAAATACGCCCAGACCGTCGGCCTGCCCACGCTGGACCTGGCCCCGATCCACGAGAGCGTCGCGCTCCTGAAGGAGAGCCGCGTCCCCTACGAGTTCCGCACCACCGTCGTCCGGGAGCTGCACGAGGAGGCGGACTTTCACGCCATCGCCGGGTGGATCCGGGGCGCACAGCGCTACTTCCTCCAGCCCTTCCAGGACCGGGACACCGTCCCCTTCGCGGGCTTCCACGCGCCGGACGCCTCGCAGCTGGCCGCCTGGCTGGCCGTCGTCTCCCCCTGGGTCGGGGAGGCGCGAATCCGCGGCGCGGACTGAGTTTGCCTCGGCTCACTCCCTACAAGATATTGATCCGCAGAACAAAATTTCTCGAACTCGGCCACAACATATTGACACCTTCATCTACCTGTGGTACTATCGTCTCTGCACGAAAACCACCCTGACGGGTGCTGAAAATATGGAGGAGAACCACCATGTACCAGGTCGTGAAGCGGGACGGCAAGACCGTCGAGTTCGACATCAGCAAAATCACCAACGCGATCACTAAGGCCTTCGACGCCATCGGCAAGCAGTATCACCCCTCCGTGGTGGAGCTGCTGGCCCTGCACGTAACCTCTGACTTCGAGAGCAAGATCCACGACAACAAGGTCACCGTGGAGGACATCCAGGACAGCGTGGAGAAGGTCCTGTCCGAGTCCGGCTACGCGGACGTGGCCAAGGCCTACATCCTCTACCGCAAGCAGCGGGAGAAGATCCGCAACGTCAACTCCGCGCTGCTCAACTACAAGGATCTGGTGGACAACTACCTGAAGGTCAACAACTGGCGCGTGAAGGAGAACTCCACCGTCACCTACTCCGTCGGCGGCCTGATCCTGTCCAACTCCGGCGCGATCACCGCCAACTACTGGCTGAGCGAGGTCTATGACGAGGAGATCGCCGAGGCCCACCGCAGCGCGGCCATCCACCTGCACGACCTCTCCATGCTCTCGGGCTACTGCGCGGGCTGGAGCCTCAAGCAGCTGATCCAGGAGGGGCTGGGCGGCGTCCCCGGCAAGATCACCTCCGCCCCGGCCAAGCACCTCTCCACCCTCTGCAGCCAGATGGTCAACTTCCTGGGCATCATGCAGAACGAGTGGGCGGGCGCCCAGGCCTTCTCCTCCTTCGACACCTACCTGGCCCCCTTCGTCAAGATCGACAACCTGAGCCAGGGCGAGGTCAAGCAGTGCATCCAGTCCTTCATCTACGGCGTGAACACCCCCAGCCGCTGGGGCACCCAGGCACCCTTCTCCAACATCACCCTGGACTGGGTCGTGCCCAACGACCTGAAGAACCTCCAGGCCATCGTCGGCGGCAAGGAGATGGACTTCACCTACGGCGACTGCCAGCATGAGATGGACATGGTGAACAAGGCCTTCATCGAGATCATGATCGAGGGCGACGCCAACGGCCGCGGCTTCCAGTATCCGATCCCGACCTACTCCATCACCCGGGATTTCGACTGGTCCGACACCGAGAACAACCGCCTGCTCTTCGAGATGACGGCCAAGTACGGCACGCCCTACTTCTCCAACTACATCAACTCTGACATGGAGCCCAGCGACGTGCGCTCCATGTGCTGCCGCCTCCGCCTGGATCTGCGGGAGCTGCGCAAAAAGTCCGGCGGCTTCTTCGGCTCCGGCGAGTCCACGGGCTCCATCGGCGTGGTCACCATCAACATGCCCCGCATCGCCTACCTGGCGGCGGACGAGCAGGACTTCTACAAGCGGCTGGACGCCCTGATGGACATCGCCGCCCGGAGCCTGAACACCAAGCGCACCGTCATCACCAAGCTCCTGGACATGGGCCTGTACCCCTACACCAAGCGCTACCTGGGCACCTTCTCCAACCACTTCTCCACCATCGGCCTCATTGGCATGAACGAGGTGGGCCTCAACGCCAAGTGGCTGCGGAAGGATATGTCCCACCCCGAGACGCAGGTCTTCACCCGGGACGTGCTCAACCACATGCGCGAGCGCCTCTCCGACTACCAGGAGAAGTACGGCGACCTGTTCAACCTGGAGGCGACCCCGGCCGAGTCCACGACCTACCGCTTCGCCAAGCACGACGTGGAGCTCTACCCGGACATCATCACCGCCAACATGAACGGCACCCCCTACTACACCAACTCCTCCCACCTGCCCGTCGGCTACACGGAGGACATCTTCTCCGCCCTGGATATCCAGGACGAGCTGCAGACGCTCTACACCTCCGGCACGGTCTTCCACGCCTTCCTGGGCGAGAAGCTGCCCGACTGGAAGGCGGCGGCGGCCCTGGTGCGCAAGATCGCGGAGAACTACAAGCTCCCCTACTACACCATGTCCCCCACCTACTCCGTCTGCCGCGACCACGGGTATCTGACCGGCGAGCAGAAGAAGTGCCCCATCTGCGGCAAGGTGACCGAGGTCTACAGCCGCATCACAGGCTACTACCGCCCGGTGCAGAACTGGAACGACGGCAAGGCCCAGGAGTTCCGGGACCGCAAGGTGTACAACATCGGCCGCTCCACCCTGACCCACTCCGGCCCGCGGACCGAGACGCCCGGCGTGACGGTCCCCGCGGCCCACAGCGCGCCGGCGGCCCCCGCCGCGAAGGAGAGCGCGGAGATCCTGCTCTTCAAGACGCCCACCTGCCCCAACTGCAAGGCCGCCATGGCCCTGCTCGACCGCGCCGGGGTCCGCTACACGGCCCTGAACGCCAACGAAAACCGGGAGCTGGTGCAGCAGTACGAGATCAAGCAGGCCCCGACCCTCGTGATCCCGGACGGCCAGGGTGGCTGCGAGAAGTGCCACGGCGTGTCCGAGATCAAGGCCTGGCTCACCAAGATCGCCTAAGCGAGGAACAGAAACCAGATGTACGATATCATCGTAATCGGCGGCGGCGCGGCGGGAATGACCGCCGCGCTGTACGCGCGCCGCAACGGCAAGACCGCCCTGGTCATCGAGCGGGAGGGCTTCGGCGGGCAGATCACCCACTCCCCCAAGGTCGAGAACTACCCCGGCACCCTCAGCATGAGCGGTGCGGAGTTCGCCGACCGTCTGCTCGAGCAGATCCTGCACCAGGGCGCCGAGATCGAGCTGGCCAACGTGACGGAGATCCGGCGCGGCGGCGGCGGCCTCACGGTCCTCACGGAGGACGGCGGCTGCTTCGAGGGCCGGGCCGCCGTGATTGCCACGGGCGTCCGGCACCGGATGCTGGGCCTCGAGGGCGAGGAGGAGCTGATCGGCGAGGGCATCTCCTTCTGCGCCGTCTGCGACGGGGATTTCTACGCCGGAAAGCGGGTCTGCGTCGCCGGCGGCGGCAACTCCGGCCTGCAGGAGGCGCTGCTCCTCTCGGAGAAGTGCGCCTCGGTCACCGTGCTGCAGGATCTCCCCCGCTGCACCGGCGAGGAGAAGCTGCAGGAGGCCCTCTTCTCCCGGCCCAACGTCCGCGCCATCTGCGGCGTGACCGTGGAAAAGCTGCTCCGGGAGGGGAACGTCCTGACCGGCGTGGAGATCCGGCACACGGACAGTGCACGCCCGGAGGCCGTCCCCTGCGACGGGCTCTTCGTCGCCATCGGCCTGATCCCGGAGAACGGGGCCTTCGCCTCCCTGGCGGCGCTGGACAAGGCCGGCTATTTCGACGCGGACGAGCGCTGCCTCACAGGCACACCCGGCGTCTTCGTGGCCGGCGACTGCCGCGCCAAGGGCGTGCGCCAGCTGACCACCGCGGTGGCCGACGGCGCGACGGCGGCGCTGGCCGCCTGCCGCTATCTGAACGAGGGCGCTTGACAACAATCCAGTTACAAAAGAGGCTCAGGGCGACCTGAGCCTTTTCAGTTGTTCCGCAATCTCCAGGTACTCCTGCTGGAGAAGGTCCGGCCTGTCCCCCTTCTTCGGCGCGGACAGCCGGGCGGCGAGGGCGGCCAGGCGCATCTCGAGGCAGCTGATGTCGATTTTGCGCTGGGCTTCCGTATCCTTCACCCTCGGGGCGCGCATCTCATCCAGTGTTCCCTCGAAGGGGATCAGCTTTCGGCCGTCGAAGCGGACGATCCGCGTGGCGGTCTGGCGGACGAATTCCTCGTCGTGGCTCACGAAAAGCACCGTCCCACTGTACTCCCTCAGCAGCCGCTCCAGCTCCTCGAGCGTGAACAGATCCAGGTGGTTCGTCGGCTCGTCCAGGAGCAGCAGGTTGCAGTCCATCAGCAGCAGGCGGGCCAGCGCCACCTTGGCGCGCTCGCCGCCGGAGAGGACGGACACCGGCTTGAACACATCGTCCCGGCGGAAGCCCAGCCGGGTCAGCACCGTCCGGACCTGGCTCTCAGGATAGACGGAGACATCCAGCACGTTCTCCAGCGTGGAGAGAGCCGGGTTCAGCGTCGCCTCGTGGTGCTGGTCGAACCAGCCCAGACGCACCGCCGGATTGAACCGGACGCCGCCCTCGAAGCGGACCGCGCCCTCCGTGCTCCCCGCCAGCGTGCGCAGCAGCGTCGTCTTTCCGCAGCCGTTCGGCCCGAGCAGCGCGGTATGGCTGCCCGTCGGGAGCGTCAGCGCCGTCCGCTCCAGCAGGCGGCGCGGCCCCGCGTCCAGCCGGCCGCAGCGCGCCTCCAGGGCGGTTTTCGCCTCCACGGGGTGGAAGGCGCCCATCTTCATCCGGATCTCCGGCATGGCCCGCGGTTTCTCCTTGATCTCCAGCTGCTCCATCCGGTTCTGGATCGTTCGCTTCGCGTGGCTGAGCTGGAGCACGGCGTCAGTCCACTCGCGGGTGTGGAGCCTGGCCTCGCTGTTGCCCATCCGGCTCGGCGCCCGCCGGACAGAGGAGGCGCGCTCCGCCATCCGCTGGGCGGAGGCCCGCAGGCGCTTCTGCTCGGCGCGGTACTGGTCATACTCGAACTGCTGGCGCGCCCGCTGGCGGTCCCGCTCCGTGCGGAAGGCGTCGTACCCGCCGGGGAACACCGTCAGCCTGCCGTCCTCCAACAGCCAGATCTTTGTGCAGATCGATCTCAGGAGGCTCCGGTCGTGGGAGATCAGGATCAGCGCGCCCGGGAAGGCGCGTAGCCGCTCCCGGAGCAGGGCCAGGCCCTCCCCGTCCAGGTCCGTGGTGGGCTCGTCCGCCAGCAGCAGCTGCGGATGCCGGGAGGGGGCGGCGGAGATCCGGTTTCGCGTCAGCTCCCCGCCCGAGGGATGCTCCCGGTCAGCCTCCGCCCGGAAGACCGCCCGGACTTGTTCGTCCTCCCCCGCCTCCGCGTCCCCGTGCTGACGGATCAGCGCCAGGGTGCCCATCCGCTGAACCGTGCCGCTGTCCGCCTCCGTCTCCCCCGCCAGCAGGGCCAGCAGGGTCGATTTTCCCGCGCCGTTCTCCCCGATCAGTCCGATCCGGTCTCCGTCCCAGACCGCCAGGGCTTCCACGTCGAGCACCTGCCGGTCGCCATAGGCCTTGCGCAGATTCTCCGCGCGCAAAAGCATTTTCGCCATCAAAAATCACGCCCTTTCCGTGCCGGGAGGGCGTGAATCATCCAATGCAGCAGACAAAAAAACGTTTGGCTCTGCGTCACGCAACCTCCAAACGGCACGACAAATCCCGCTCCCGGCGTATCACGCCCGGAGTCTCATTGCGGCCGAATCTCAGTTGCGGATCTTCATCAGCGCCAAGTACCGTCCTTTCTCTCTGATGAGCCTATCATAAGGGAAGGCTGGCGGTTTGTCAAGCCCCTCTCCGCTGACCGGCGCTGTCCATGGGAAGATATGGCCATTTATTCCGGTGAAGCCGTTGACATACCCGCCGGTCTCATGGTAAGATAGGTATCGGCAGCACGCGCTGTCCAAGGGTCCGCAGAAGCGGGCTGTATCCCGGATTTCACTGGCGAACAGGTATCACGAAGGTACCGGGAGCTGTCCCGAGACAGCCGCGGGCGCCTTTTTCTTTTCCCAAAACAAGCACAAAACCCGCCGTCGCGGCGGGCCTGAAAGGATGTCTGATCACCATGACCACTCAGAGCAAAACCGGCTCCGCCCTGCAGGTGCGCCGTCTGACCTACGCGGCCCTCTTCCTCGCCCTGGCCCTGGTGCTGCCATTTCTCACGGGGCAGATCCCCCAGATCGGCTCCATGCTCTCCCCGATGCACATCCCGGTGCTGCTGTGCGGCTTCCTGTGCGGCTGGCCCTGGGGATTGGCGGTGGGCCTGATCGCGCCGCTCCTCCGCTCGGTTCTCTTCGGCATGCCCGTGATGTTTCCCGGCGCGGTGGCCATGGCCTTCGAGCTGGCGGTGTACGGCGGCCTGTCCGGCTTCCTGTACCGCAGGCTCCCCCGGAACAAGGGCAGCGTCTACATCACGCTGATCATCGCGATGATCGCCGGCCGGCTCGTGTGGGGCGCGGTGCGGGTCATCCTAGCCGGGATGAGCGGCAGCTCCTTCACCTGGGCCATGTTCCTCTCCGGCGCGGTCACCGGCGCGGTGCCGGGGATCGTCCTCCATCTGGTGCTGATCCCTGTTCTGGTGATCGCCTTGGAGCGGGCCGGCCTCTCCCTGAACCAGCCTGCGTAACCGCCTCTCTCAGCTCAGCCAGTCCCGGATGACAGCTTTCATACGCTCCGGGTTCTGGTCGAAGTGGTGGGTCTCCCCGGGGAGGATCTCCAGACGGCACTTCGGATACATCCGCGCGGCGCGGATGGACTCCTGGATGGGCACCGTGTCGTCCGCATCCCCGTGGATCAGCAGCACCGAGCCGGCAAAGCGCTCGATAAAGTCGTCCACGTGGATCGTCTGCGCGACGCGGATATAGTCGCTGTCCAGGGTCAGCCCCTTGATCACCTGGACCTCGTCCGGGATATGGCGAGGGTCGAAGCCGCGCCCCAGCATGTTCCCCTCCCGGGCGCAGCGGGGGATCATGAAGGCCGGCGCCCGCAGGATCAGCCCGCCGATACGGTCCGCCTCCATCCCGGCTACCAGGGCCGCCACCAGGCCGCCCTGGGAGTGGCCCGAGAGATAGATGTCCGTCACGAAATCCAGGCCGCGGACATAGTCGATCACCACCATCGTGTTGGAGATCCACTTGAACAGTGTGTGCCGGCGGAACTCCCCGCCGCTCTCCCCATGGCCGTACAGATCAAAGCGCAGCGTCGCAAAGCCGACCTCCCGCATCGCCTCGCAGGAAGCGATGTTGTGAGGCCGGTCTTTTGAGCTGGTGAAGCCGTGAAGGAAGATCACCAGCGGGCTGCGCCCCTGGTTCGGCCGCTCGAGCACCGCGCTCAGCCGGATTCCGTCGTCATAAATCTCCATCTTCATCGTCTCATCCCTCCGACATGGTCCGATAGCTGAGCTCCGCTGCGGACAGCGCCATATTGCAGCCAAGACTGTAGAAGCGCGTGTCCCGGCGCAGCCGTTCGAGCAGGGCCAGCGTCCGCTCCAGCGCCGCCGGGTCCGCCGGGCGGTAGGTCTGCCGCAGCAGCGCGGGCAGCGCCTCCGCCCAGCCCAGCGGGCGGATCGTGTTCCTCTCCGCCCGGGTCAGGAGACAGACCGCCCGGAGCGGCACGTCGAGATTGCGGCTCAGCCGGTGCTTTCCGTCCCAGGGGCTGCCGCAGACGAGGGTCCCCTCCGCCGCAACGCGGAGAAAAGGCTTGTCGTCGTTGACCATCACGGCGCGGCTCCCCAGCAGCTCCCGCCACAGGCGGGCATGGGTGCTCTTGCCCGTGCCGCTGGGGGCGGCGAACACATAGGCCGCCCCGTCCACGCTCACCGCCGACCCATGGAAGAGGAAGGCGTCCCACAGGGGCAGCCGCTCCGCGACGCCCCGGCAGGCGGCCAGGCTCGCCAGGTAAGCGTCCGAGCAGCCCGGAATCTCCGCCCGCCCGCGCTCGGCCTCGACCTCTGTCCGTCCGACCGGCACCGTGAACGCCGCCGGCCCCGGGTCCGCGTAGGCCGCGCAGCGGGTGTGGACCTCCCCAAAGGCCGTCTCGATCCCGACCGGCACGCCCGCGAAGCGGTAGACGCGGCTGATCTCTTCTTCTCTCATGCGGTTTGGCTTGCATCCCTTCAAAAAACTGATTTTATTATACACAGAAACAGCCGGCAGGGCAAGCCTTCGCCGGGCGGAAAGCGGAAAACCGTCGTAGATTCTGCCCTGCATCCGGCGGTTCTTTTTTCAGCGCCGTGCAGGATTTGGCCTCCGTATGGCGTATATGATACCCAAACCTCTTCCGCCTGCGGAGCCAGGCGATCCACCCTAACAAGCAATATGGAGGCCCCTATGAATCTCCGAAACATGACCCTCTATTCCATTTTTGTGCGCAACCACGGCGGCTCCTTCCGGGCGGTCGCGGCGGACCTGCCCCGCATCCGGGCGCTGGGCGCGGACGCGGTGTGGCTCCTGCCGATCCACCCCATCGGGAGGGCGAAGCGCAAGGGCACCCTCGGCTCCCCCTACGCCATCGCGGACTACCGCGCCGTCAACCCGGAGTACGGGACGATGGACGACTTCCGGCATTTGGCGGACGCCGTGCACCGCTGCGGCATGAAGCTGCTGATCGACGTGGTCTACAACCACACCTCCCCCGACTCCTGGCTGGCCCAGCACCATCCGGAGTGGTTCTACCACAAGCCCGACGGCAGCTTCGGCAACCGGGTCGGCGACTGGACGGACATCATCGACCTGGACTACAGCCACCCCGAGCTCTGGCGCTACCAGATCGACA
Organism: uncultured Clostridia bacterium; assembly: GCA_947165425.1. Taxonomy (GTDB): domain Bacteria; phylum Bacillota; class Clostridia; order Christensenellales; family Aristaeellaceae; genus RUG11272. The sequence goes on along the minus strand of CAMVAJ010000002.1, from coordinate 26,950 downwards.
CCCTGAAGATGTGGGCGGAGACCGTGGACGGCTTCCGCTGCGACGTGGCCCCCATGGTCCCCCTCGCCTTCTGGCTGAAGGCTCGGGCGGAGGTGGAGGCGGTGCGCCCCGGCTGCATCTGGCTCGCGGAGTCGGTGGAGCCGGAGTTCATCCGGGCAAACCGCAGCCGCGGCATGGTCAGCCACAGCGACGCAGAGCTCTATCAGGCCTTCGACATCTGCTACGACTACGATGTCTACGGCGATTTCAGCCGCTATATCCGTGGCGAGTGCGCGCTCCCGGACTACCTCGCCGCCCTGGAGCGGCAGGAGAGCTGCTACCCGGCCGACTATGTGAAGCTGCGCTTCCTGGAGAACCACGACCGGCCCCGGATGGCCTTCCTTTTCCCGGACGCCCGGCTGCAGCGGAACTGGCTCGCCTGGATGTTCTTCCAGAAGGGCGCCGCGCTGCTCTACGGCGGGCAGGAGTGGGCCGTTCCGCACCGGCCCGGCCTCTTCGACGCAGACCCCGTCCCCATGGCGGGCGAGGCGCCCCTGGCCGGGCTGATCCGGCGGCTCGCCGCGATGAAGAAGGATCCCCTGTTCGCGGACGGCGTCTACTCCTTCCAGGCCCACCCCGGCGACCTGCTGACCGCCGAGTGGCGCGCGCCGGGCGCCCGCGCCCTCGGGCTGTTCAGCCTGCAGGGCCGGCCGGGCCTCGTCCCCGTGTCCCTGCCGGAGGGAACGCACCGGAACCTGCTGGACAGCCGGGAGGTCTCCATCGAGTGCGGCCTGCTGGCCACCGACGGCGAGCCGGTCATCCTGCGGATGGATGCGTAAATATACGAATCAAAAAAACGACGGAGCAAGCCATCACGCTCCGTCGTTTTGCTCGTCCTCCTCCGCCACGACCTCGTACTCCACCCAGGTCTTCACCTTCTGCGCGGCGAAGGGGAGCTCGATCTGCATCCGCATGTTGCGGCGGTTGACCTTGAGGATCTTCGCCTCCACGCCCTCGAAGGCGCCTCGGGCGATGCGGATCATCTGGCCCTCCTCGTAGACCCGGGTCTTGCCGATGACGCCGTTTTTCTGCAGGAGCATCAGTGCGAACTGCTCGTCGCTCCCCTGCAGCGCGTAGCCGACGCCCTCGGTGTAGAGGCAGCGGATCACGCCGTCGAGGGCGCGGATGGCGGCGATCTCCAGGGGCGCTCCCTCCGCGTAGAGGAACACATAGCCCGGGAGCAGATCGTGGACGATGTCCACCATTTGGCCTTTGGACCAGGTGTGCTGCACCTGCTTGGGGGCGATCGCCCTGCAGCCCAGCTTCCGCTCGGCGGCGCGGGCCACCGCGCCGCACTTCGCCGTCTCGCAGAAGAGGCAGTACGTCAGCATATCCATGACCTCCCGGGGCGCGGCGGACACTGTCCCGCCCTGTCTCTCAGCCAAAGAAGAATTGTCCCAACCTCGCCATCGGGTGCTGCATCCGATATCCGCCCCGGAGCGCCCGCAGCGGGCGCAGCGGCCAGGGTTTCCGCCGTGTGTCCAAATAGGTCTGCACGATTCCTCTGGCCTCCGCCGGGAGCGCCTCGCCATAGGACGCCGACAGGAGCGCCGCCTGCTCGTAGGTCAGGCGGATGCGCGCCCTGGCCTCGCCGCCCCGGCGCAGCGCCCGGACCGCCCGGCCCGTCAGGCCGCCGCGGCTCGCGCCGAGGACGTTGGCCCCGTGCTGGCGGTAGGCCACCAGCGGCGCGTCCACAAAGACGATCTCCCCGAAGGCCGCCGCCGTCTGCGCCAGGAACCAGTCGTGCATGAAGACCCTCTCCGGGTCCGCGTGAGCGGCCGCCAGGCTGTACAGCGCCCGGTTCATCAGCACGGTGCAGCCGGTGACGTTGTTCTGCACCAGCAGCTCCTGGAGCGACTTCGCGCCGCCCCGCCAGCCCTGGTGGGCAAAGAAGCTGCCGCCGAGGGCGCGCCCCTCGCCGTCGATCAGGGAGCAGTCGCTGTGCACGAGGATCGGCGTCCCCGCGCCGTGTTCCTCCTCCGCGGCCTCCATGGCGCGCCGGCAGGCGGAGAGCCGGTCCGCCCGCCAGATATCGTCCTGGTCGCACAGGGCCACATAAGGCGTCTCCGCCGCCCGCATCAGCGCGAAAAAGCTGCCCTTCGCGCCCAGATGCGCCCCGTCCGCCCGCAGCTGAAAGCGGCTGTCCTCCAGGGCGGCCCGGCGCAGCAGCCCAGGGGTCCCGTCCGTGGAGCCGTCGTCCCGCATCAGCACGAGGAAATCCCGCTCCTCCTGCCCCCGCAGGCTCGCCAGCAGCTCCGGGAGGTAGCGCTCGCCGTTGTAGGCGGCGAGGGCGACCGTGATCGCCGTCACCACTTCCACCCCCATTTGTTGAAGAAGCGGATGGTCGACCAGACGTGGAGCAGGGTCTGCCTCAGGTCGTGGGCGGAATCCCGGTGCCAGGCGTGGGTCACCACCATGTCCGGGTGATAGACGATCTTGCCGAACTTCAGCGCGCTCAGGGACAGGTCGCTGTCCTCCTGATAGAGGAAGAACCGCCGGTCAAAGCCGCCCAGCCGGTAGAAGGGGTGCGTGCGGATGAACAGGAAGCAGCCCGTGGCGAAGGAGACCTCCATCGGCTCGGTGGGCGGCTGGTCCGCCAGGGTGTACTCGTCCCGCCACCGGCGCTGCCGCGCCGCCTTCGCCCGGAGGCGTGCCGCCTTGAGCTTATACCAGGACTGCCGCCACTCGATCCGGTTGCAGCGCATCAGATCCGCAAAGCCCAGATGCTGGCTGTGGTGCCTCTCCCAGGCGGCCTTGGCGGTCTCGGCCAGGGCGTCGGCCCGCAGCTGGGCCGCCTCGGCCTTCGCCGCCGTCTGATCGCCCCGGAGGGCCCGGCGGCCGCCCAGCAGATAGCGGACGGTGGGCCGGCGCTTGGGCAGGAACTGCTCTGAGCCATCCAGGTTCACCACCCGCGGCGTCAGGATCACCGCGTCCTCGTGGGCGTCCATCCAGTCCGCCATCCGGGTGATCAGATCCGGGTCGAAGGTCACATCCGGGTTCATGATCAGGTGGTATTTGGATTTCAGGTAGGGAAGCACGGCGTTGTTGCCCTGCCCGTACCCCACGTTGCGCTCCATGGAGAGAATCTTCGCGCCCCGGCACTGCTGGGCGATCCGATTCGCCACGCTGTCCTTGGGCGCGTTGTCCACCACAAAAAGCGTGACAGGCTCGGTGGCGTCCTGCACGCATCGGACCGCGCTGAGGGCCTCCTCGCCCGTGCGGTAGAGCACCATACAGGCGGAGACGCGGGGATCAGACAGCATGGCGATTCCTTTCTGAAATCAGCGCGGCACCTCCGTGCCGCGCGGTCAAATCTCGCTCGATCAAAGCTCCCGGCGCATGGCGGCGATGGCCTCCCGCACCGTCTCCGGGGCGGGGCCGCCGGGGATGCCGCGCCGCTCCACGCAGGCGCGCAGCGACATCGCCTCGTAGACGTCCGTGTCGAAGGCCGGGTGGAAGGCGCGCAGCTCCTCGATCGGCAGATCGTCCAGCGCGCAGTCCTTCTCCAGGCAGCGGGCCACCAGCTGGCCCACGACCCGGTGGGCGTCCCGGAAGGCCACGCCCTTGGTCACCAGGTAGTCCGCGCAGTCGGTGGCGTTGGTGAAGCCGCCGGCCGCGCCCTTTTTCATGACGTCGGGGTGGAACGCGAGGGTTTTGAACATGGCCGTGAAGACCGTGAGGCACTTGACGAGGGTGTCCCGCCCGTCGAAGAAGGCCTCCTTGTCCTCCTGCATGTCCTTGTTGTAGGCCAGGGGAAGGCCCTTCATGACCGTCAGCAGCGCCGTCAGGTCGCCGTAGACGCGGCCCGTCTTGCCCCGGATCAGCTCCGCCACGTCGGGGTTCTTCTTCTGGGGCATGATGGAGGAGCCGGTGGAGTAGGCGTCGTCCATCGTGACAAAGCGGAACTCGTTGGAGGACCAGAGGATCAGCTCCTCGCAGAAGCGGGAGAGGTGCATCATGCACACGCTCGCCGCGTGGAGATAGTCCAGCTGGTAGTCGCGGTCGCTGACGCCGTCCAGGCTGTTGAGGGTGATCGCCGGGAAGTCCAGGAGCTCCGCCACCCGCGCCCGGTTCAGGGGGTAGGTGGTGGCGGCCAGAGCCCCGGAGCCCAGCGGCATGACGTTCGCCGCGTCATAGGCATGAGCGAAGCGCCTCCGGTCCCGCAGGAGCATCTGGGCATAGGCGCACAGGTGGTGGGCCAGGGTGATGGGCTGGGCCTTCTGCAGGTGGGTGTAGCCCGGCATGACGGTGCGCAGATGCTCCTCCGCCGTGTCCAGCAGGGCCGCGATCAGCTCGCCCAGCAGCTCCCGCGCCTCCGCGGCGCACTCCCGGGCGTAGATCCGCATGTCCAAGGCCACCTGGTCGTTGCGGCTGCGGCCGGTGTGCAGGCGCTTGCCCGCCTCGCCGATGCGCTCGGTGAGGATGGTCTCCACGTTCATGTGGATGTCCTCGGCGTCGGTCTGCCAGGCGATCTTCCCCGCCTCCGCGTCCACGAGGATCCCCTTCAGCCCCGCCACGATGGCCTCCGCGTCCGCCTGCGGGATGATCCCCTGCTCGCCCAGCATCGTCGCGTGGGCGATAGAGCCGCGGATATCCTGCCGGAATAGACGCTGGTCGAAGGAGATGGAGGAATTGAAGTCGTCCACCAGACCGTCGGTGGCCTTGCTGAACCGTCCGCCCCAAAGCTTCATGGCGTTGCCTCCCCTTGTCGCGAGATCTCAGGCTTTGACCTTCTCCAGATACTCGTCGTAGTTGCAGTAGTAGTCGCTGATGGTGCCGTCGTCGTGGATGTCGATGATCCGGTCCGCCACCGTGGAGATGAACTGGTGGTCGTGGCAGGTGAAGAGGACGTTGCCCGGGAAATTGATCAGACCGTTGTTCACCGCCGTGATGCTCTCCAGGTCGAGGTGGTTCGTCGGCTGGTCCAGCAGCAGGAAGTTCGCGCCCGAGAGCATCATCCGGGAGAGCATGCAGCGCACCTTCTCGCCGCCGGAGAGAACGTTCACGGGCTTGTAGACGTCGTCGCCGGAGAAGAGCATCCGCCCCAGGAAGCCGCGCATATAGGTCTCCAGCTGCTCGGGCGAGTACTGGGCGAACCACTCCAGCATCGTCTTGTCGCAGCCGTCGAAGAATTTGGAGTTGTCGTGGGGGAAGTAGCTGGTGGAGATCGTGACGCCCCACTTGAAGCTGCCGCTGTCCGGCTCGATCTCCTCCATGAGGATGCGCATCAGCGCCGTGGCCGCCTGCTCGTTGCCCACCAGGGCGATCTTCTGCCCCTTGGTGACGATGAAGGATACGTCCTTTAAGAGCTGCACGCCGTCCTGCGTGTAGCTGATCTTGTCCACGGCCAGGATGTCCTTGCCCGCCTCCCGGTCCGGGGTGAAGGCCACCCAGGGATAGCGGCGGGAGGAGGCCGGCATCTGCTCCAGGGTCAGCTCGTCCAGGAGCTTGCGGCGGCTGGTAGCCTGCTTGGCCTTGGACTTGTTGGAGGAGAAGCGCTGGATGAAGGCCTTCAGCTCCTTGATCTTGTCCTCGCGCCGCTTCTTCTGGTCGTTCATGAGGGACTGCATCATCTTGGAGGACTCGTACCAGAAGTCGTAGTTGCCCACGTAGAGCTTGACCTGGCTGTAGTCGATATCCACGATGTGGGTGCAGATGTTGTTCAGGAACCAGCGGTCGTGGCTGACCACGATCAGCGTGCCGGGGAAATCCATCAGGAAGTCCTCCAGCCAGCTCACCGAGCGGTTGTCCAGGTTGTTGGTCGGCTCGTCCAGCAGCAGGATGTCCGGGTGGCCGAAGAGGGCCTGGGCCAGCAGGACCTTGAACTTGTCGCCGCCGGCCAGCTCGCCCATGATCATCGTGTGGTCCTCCACCGGGATGCCCAGGCCGGTGAGGAGGGTCGCGGCGTCGGACTCAGCGTTCCAGCCGTCCATCTCCGCGAACTCGCCCTCCAGCTCGGCAGCCCGCTCGCCGTCCGCGTCGGAGAAGTCGGGCTTCATATACAGCGCGTCCTTCTCCTTCATGACCTCCCAGAGGCGGGGGTTGCCCATGATCACGGTGTCCAGCACCGGATAGGCGTCGTATTTGAACTGATCCTGCTGCAGCACGGACATGCGCTCGTTGGCCGGGATCGCGACGGTGCCCGTGGTGGGCTCCAGATCGCCGGAGAGGATGCGCAGGAAGGTGGACTTCCCCGCGCCGTTGGCGCCGATGATGCCATAGCAGTTGCCGGGCAGGAATTTCAGATCCACGCCGGAGAAGAGCTTCTGTCCGCCGAAGGTCAGAGACACGTTGGAGACGGTAATCATGTTGGCACTCCCTTTGCTGGTTGGTATTGTGAAAGGCCGCGCCAAAGGATCTCAGCCGTGGCGGGACGGAGTTATTTTACCATGGAATGCGGGTAATGGCAAGGGCGCGGGGCGAACTTGCTTTGTGACGATTCTGTGTCATTCTATACCATATATAAAACGGATTCATGAATCACTTGCGAAAAAACCGCATCTATTGTAGAATAGGACAGGGTTTTTGACCGCTGCCCCCATGCCGACGCGAAGGAGGGACGCCCGTGAATCATCATGCCCGACCGGCGCGGTTCACCGCGCTCCTGCTCTGCGCCCTGCTGGCCGTCGCCTGCGCCGCCGCGGAGCCGTCCCTGACCGACCGCGGCCTGGATCTGGCCGGCAGCGGCGTCCACTGGCCGCAGCTCGACGGCCTGCCGGACGAGGCCTGGCAGGCGGAGGTCAACGCCAAACTGACCGAGGCCGCCAAGGCCGCCGAGTGGACCGGCCTGCTGGCCACGGTCATGTCCTCCGACCAGCGCCTCACCGCCGACTGGCAGGGCGCGGTCTCCGGCGGCGTGCTCTCCTGCGCCCTCCGGCGCGAGAAGACCGCCGGTTCGGCCCGGGTACTCAGCGAGTGGTCGACCCTCAACCTGGACCTGGAGCGCCGCGAGGCCTTCACGCTCTGGGAGCTGTTCACCGACCCCAGCCGGGGCCGGGCGGCGGTGGAGACCCTGCTGCGGGAGCAGGCCGCGCCCCATGTGAGCGCCCAGCCCGAGCGCGGCGCCCTTCTGCCCCTTCCCGAGACCTTTGCCCTCTCCGAGGCGGGCGTCACCCTCTACTATCCCATCACCCAGTTTCAGACCCTCGCCGACCGCTGCGGCACCGTGACGCTGTCCTGGCGGGAGCTGTCCTCCGCTGGCGTCCTGGATCTCAGCGAAGGCAGTCTCGCCGCCCGCTTCGGCGTCCCCGAGCTGCTCCGCCCCGACGCGGACAGGCTCCGCCGCAGCGCGGAGGAGGGGTGCCTCCCCGCCCTGCCGGTCCGGCTCGGCGAGGACATGGAGGCCCTCGCCGGCCGCTACGGCGTCGCCGCCGACCCCGACCTCTTCTCCGGCGGGCGCTATGTCCAGCTCGAGGACGGGCTCTTCCGCGGCGTGTGGCTCATGACCGCCCGCGAGGGCGGCAAGCAGCTGGCCGGCTGCCGGCTGGAGGGGATCCGCGCGGACCGCTTCACCGCCTGCGGCCTCACCGCCGGGGAGACCGACCGCGCCGCCTGGCTCGCCCTGCTGGGCCAGCCCGACGCCTCGATGGCCCTCTCCCCCGAGGAGCGCGAGGGCCTGCGTCTGGACGCCGCCCGCTGCGACAGCTACCTCTGCGGCGACACCATCCTTTTGCTCTATGCCGACGAGGACGATATCCTCGTCTCCGTGGTGCTGCGCGCGCGGAACTGACCGCGGCGCGCTTCCCACATGTTTTAAGATCTTGCTGGAGGAGATATGACCTTTTTGCGCAATCAGGCACAGCCGAAGGCCGCCCCGAAAAAACACAAGGCGCCCGCCAAGAAGCGTGCCAAAACCTATTCCGCGGAAGCCGCCGCCATGCAGACCCTGCTGGCCATGCTCCTGATTGCCCTGGGCGTGATGGGCTTTTTAGCGGTGGGGCTGCGGATGCAGGGGGATGTGTTCACCGCCATCCGGCAGGTCTGCTACGGCCTCGCCGGGGCGATCGCCATCGCCCTGCCCGCCCTGCCGGTCTGGCTGGGCATCCTGCTGCTGGTACAGACCAAGCGCCGCGCGTCGCCCCGCGTTTTTTTGCTGTGCGCGGTCCTCTTTCTGCTGGCGGGCGCGCTGCTGATCCTGCTGACCTCCACCGGGAACCCCGCCCTGGCGCTGCCGGACTATTTCTGGGCCCAGGCCAGCCCGGCTGACCGCGGCTATCTCTGGCTGATCCGCCGCAGCTACACCTTCTCCGCCTCCCGCAGCGCGGGCGGCGGCGCGCTGGGCATGCTCCTGGCCTATCCGGTCTGGCGGCTGACCGGCCCCGTGATCGCGGCGGTGATCGTCATCCTGCTGACCGTCGCCCTCCTGTTCCTGCTCTTCCGGCTGAGCCCCGCGGTCATCCTGCAGAAGCTGAAGGCCGCCGGGCAGACCGCCCAGTCCGCGCGGCAGGCCCAGTGGCAGGACGCGCAGCAGGCCCAGTGGCGGCAGACCCACGCGCCCGCCCAGCCCGCGGCCTGGCAGCAGACCGCGCCGGTCCAGCCCGCCCAGCCCGTGCGCCCGGCGAACGGCTTCCAGCCCGTGCCGGAGGAGACCCGCGTCCTCGGCCAGGACGGCGCGCGCCCCGGCTTCCTGAACCGTCTCTTCGGCCCGAAGCCCGCGGCGGAGGCGACCCCCGTGCGCCAGTCCACCTATCAGGCCGGACGCCGCGGCTTCGACGAGGCCGCGTCGGCTGCCGTGCCGACTCCCCAGACCATGCCGTCCCAGCCGCCGGCCCACCCGCACGCCCCCGTGCAGGCGCAGCCCGGGCCGACCGACCCGCCCGCCCCGGCCGCCGCGCCTGTGGCTGAAGCCGAGCCGGAGCAGGCCAGGCCGGCCCGCGAGACTCCCTGGCAGAAGAACGTGCGGGATCTCCTGCGCGGGGAGACCGCCGAGCCCGAGCGGAAGGCCGCCCCGGAGCCGGCGCACTCCGGCCGCCGCCACCCCGCGCCGGCCGTGGACGACGCTCCGCCCTGGGACGAGGACGACGCCGCCCCCGCCGCCGCGCCCGTGATGCCCAAGCTCCGCGACCCCTCCGCCTCCACCGGCGAGAAGCTGAACATCAAGGCCCCCGCCCAGGGCGCGAAGACCATGGGCGAGAAGCAGCAGGCCCAGCAGCTCTCCGTGCTCTCACACTACATCTATCCGAGCCTCTCGCTGCTGCGCGCGCCCAAGCCGCCGGAGAACGTCAGCCACGAGGAGGACGCCATGCGGGCCCGCCGCCTGGAGGAGACCCTCGCCTCCTTCAAGGTGGACGCCGCGGTGCGCAACATCACCCACGGCCCGGCGGTCTCCCGCTTCGAGCTGGAGCTGGCCCCCGGCATCAAGGTGAACAAGGTCACCTCCCTGAGCGACAACATCGCCATGAACATGGAGGCCAAGAGCGTCCGCATCGAGGCCCCGATCCCCGGGAAGTCCCTCGTGGGCGTGGAGGTGCCCAACCGCGCCGTCGCCACCGTGACCCTGCGCGAGCTCCTGGAGACGCCCCAGCTGCAGGACGCGTCCTCGCCCCTGGCGGTGGCCCTGGGCCGGGATATCGCCGGCGCGCCGATCATCTGCGACCTGTCCCGCATGCCGCACCTGCTGATCGCCGGCGCCACCGGCTCCGGCAAGTCCGTGTGCATCAACGCGATCATCAACTCGCTTCTCTTCCGCTGCTCGCCCGAGGACGTCCGGCTGATCCTCGTCGATCCGAAGGTCGTGGAGCTGCAATGCTATAACGGCGTGCCGCACCTGCTGCTCCCCGTGGTCAGCGATCCCCGCAAGGCCTCCGCCGCCCTGGAGTGGGCGGTGGACGAGATGATGGCCCGCTACAACAAGTTCAAGGAGGTGGGCGTCCGCGGCATCGACGGCTACAACAAGCACCTCCCCGAGGGCGCTTCCCGCATGCCGCGCATCGTCATCATCATCGACGAGCTGGCCGATCTGATGATGGTCTGCAAGCGCGACGTGGAGGAGCGGATCTGCCGCATCGCCCAGCTGGCCCGCGCGGCGGGCATCCACATGGTGGTCGCCACCCAGCGCCCCTCCGTGGACGTCATCACAGGCCTCATCAAGGCGAACATTCCCAGCCGCATCGCCTTCAAGGTGACCAGCTTCGTGGACAGCCGCACCATCCTTGACGGCGGCGGCGCGGAGCAGCTCCTCGGCTGGGGCGATATGCTCTACAAGCCCGTCGGCCAGTTCACGCCCACCCGCATCCAGGGCTGCTTCCTGACCGACGACGAGGTCAACCAGGTCACTGACTTCATCCGCGAGACCTGCCCGGCCGTGTACGATCCCGAGATCATCGACCGGCTGGAGCACGCGGGGGACGAGGAGGCCGCCCTGCCCTCCACCGACGACTTCGCCGGCAGCACCGGCCCGGTCGAGACCACCGACATGAGCCTCCTGGCCCAGTGCATCGAGATGGCCGTGGAGGACGGGCAGGTCTCCACCTCCATGCTCCAGCGCCGCCTGCGGGTCGGCTACTCGCGGGCCGGCCGCCTCGTGGACGAGATGGAGAAGCGCGGCATCGTCTCCCAGCAGGACGGCTCCAAGCCGCGGCAGTGCCTGATCTCCCGGGAGGAGTTCGAGCAGATGAAGGCCAGCGGCTCGCTCACCTGAGACACGGAGGGATGCTTGCATGGAATCCTCATTTGAGCGGACGGAGATGCTCTTCGGCCCCGCCGCCATGGAGAAGCTCGCCGCCTCGCGGGTCGCCGTGTTCGGCGTCGGCGGGGTGGGCGGCTATGCCGTGGAGGGGCTGGCCCGCTCCGGCGTCGGCGCCCTCGACCTGGTGGACAGCGACGTCTTCGCCCCCTCCAACCTGAACCGGCAGCTCCACGCCACGCGGCAAACCCTCGGCCAGCCGAAGGTGGAGGCCGCCCGGGCGCGGATCCTCGAGATCAATCCCGCCTGCCGGGTGACGACCCATCAGACCTTCTTCCTGCCGGAGAACCGGGACGAATTCGACTTCGCCGCCTACGACTATGTGGTGGACGCCATCGACACTGTGGCGGGGAAGCTCGCCCTGATCCAGTGCGCCCGGGAGGCCGGCGTGCCGGTCATCAGCTCCATGGGCGCCGGGAACAAACTGGACCCGACCGCCTTCCGGGTGGCGGATCTCTACGAGACCTCCGTCTGCCCGCTGGCCAAGGTCATGCGCGTCGAGTGCCGGAGAAGGGGCATCGACCATCTCAAGGTGGTCTACTCCACCGAGCCGCCGCTGACGCCCCTCCCGGGGATCCAGCGGGAGCCCGCCGGCGCGCGGCGCTCTACCCCCGGCTCCACCGCCTTCGTGCCGAGCGTGGTCGGCCTGATCATCGCGGGCGAGGTCGTCAAGGATCTCACCCGCGCCGAGCGGGAAGCCGCCCGTGCCGCCGCGCAGAGATGAGGTGATGGGGTGTCCGCCAAACCGAAGCCGCTCCCGCTGCGTCTGCTCGCCGGGCTCGCCAAATGGGCGGCCGTGCTTGTGGCCGCCGCGCTCTTCCTGCTGGCCGTGGCGGTCGGAACGCCCCGCCCGGAGGAGGCCGCCTCCGACCCGGACCAGCCGCTGCTGACCGCCTCGCCCCCGCTGATGGCCGCCACCGCCGACGACCTGCCGGAGCTGATCCACCGCTTCCCCGTCCCGGTGCTCGCCGCCATGGACGAGAACTGGCAGCTCGTCTCCTGCACCAGCGCGGACACCGCCTTCGAGGGCGGCCTCGCGCGGGTGATGACGCTGGTCTACCGTCTGTCCTCAGGCGCGGAGGTCACCGCGGTCTCCGTCTATCCCCGGCGCGCCGAGGCGCTGCTCCCCCGCGCGGGCTGGCACCTCTGCGCCGTCCAGCCGCCGACGCTCAGCGGGCTGCGGGCGGTCGCCATGACCCGCGGCGGCCGCGTCCGCGTGCACGCCCAGAGCCAGGAGGGCCTCTACTGGGCCGAGACCGACGGGGCGGACGCGTCAAGCGCCGCCGCCTTTCTCAGCCCGCTCAAGCTCTATGTGAATTGAACCCGGGATGTTCCGTCCCCACGTTTGAATCTGAAAGGAGTCGATTCCCATGTCCTACATCATCGCCACTTCCTCCACCGCCGACCTTTCCAGGGATTACCTGCAGGAGCACCACATTCCCTACATCTGCTACTCCTTCACCATGAACGGCGAGGTGCACGAGGACGACTGCCTGGACGAATCCCGCCAGGCCGCCTTCACCGCCATGCGCAACGGCGCGATGCTGAAAACCGCCGCCATCCCGGAGTACTCGTATGTGGAATTCTTCCGCTCCCTGATGGAAACCGGCAAGGACGTGCTGCTGCTGGACATGTCCGTCAAAATGTCCACCTCCTACGACAGCTCCCAGCGGGCCGCCGAGCAGGTCCGGGCCGAGTTCCCGAATCAGCGGCTGGAGGTCATGGACACCCGCTGCATCTCCGGCGGCCTGGGCATCTTCGTCAAGCGCATGGTGGAGAAGATGGAGGCCGGCATGAGCCTGGACGAGGTGATCGCCTGGGGCGAGGCCCACAAGCTGAAGGTGGCCCACCGCTTCACGGTAGACGACCTCAAATACCTCAAGGCCGGCGGGCGCGTCTCCAACGCCGCCGCCCTGGTCGGCACCCTGCTCTCCATCAAGCCCGTGCTCTACGTCCCCGACGCGGGCACCCTCGACGTGCTGAAGAAGGCCCGCGGGCGCAAGGCCGCCCTGAACACCATCCTCGAGGGCGTCAACGGCGACCTCGACCTGATGGACACCCCCTGCGACGAGATCAACATTCTCCACGCGGACTGCCAGGCGGACGCCGAGTTCGTCCGCCAGGGGATCCTGGCCAAGCACCCGGAGGTGAAGAAGATCACCATCACCTATCTGGGCATGGTCATCGGTGCCCACACCGGCCCCGGCCTGCTGGCGGTGTTCTACTTCTGCAACGGCCGCCGCGCATGAGCGCCGCGGGCAGAGGGACGCTCTATATCCTCATCGGCAAGCTCGCCAGCGGCAAGAGTACCTACGCCAGGACGCTGCCGGCCTGCTTCACCCTCTCCGCGGACCGCTGGATGCGCGCGCTCTTCCCCGAGGGCTGCGGCCCCCTGCACGAGCAGTACAGCGAGCGGGTTTTCGCGCTGCTGCGCGAGGACGCCCGCGCGCTGACCGCCCTGGGCCAAAACGTGATTTTCGACACCGGCATGTGGACGCGCGCGAACCGGGCGCAGGCGACGGAAGCCTTCGCGGGGATCGACACCCGCTGGATCTGGCTCGACCCGCCCGAGGCGGAGCGCCGCCGCCGCATCGCCCGGCGCAACGCCGCCGTCCTCGCCCGCGAGGCTCCCTCGGACTATCTGGTGGACGACGGGCTCTTCGAGAAATGCGAACAGCTCTTCGAGCCCCCGACGGCGGAGGAGCTCCCCGGTCTTCTGATTATCCGCAGCGAAAACACAAACGAACTGGAGTAAGCCATGAATCTCGACAGACAGCGTTTTGACGCGGTCATCATCGGCGCCGGCCCGGCCGGCATTTTCACCGCCCTGGAGATGACCGCCCTGAAGCCCAACAGCCGCGTCCTCATCGTGGACAGCGGCCGGGCCATCGCCCACCGCACCTGCCCCGCCCGCGTCACCGGCAAGTGCGTCCACTGCGACCCCTGCGGCATCGTCCACGGCTGGGCCGGCGCGGGCGCCTTCTCCGACGGCAAGCTCTCCCTCTCCGACGAGGTGGGCGGCCACATCTCCGAGTATGTGGGCCACCGCAAGGCGATGGAGCTGATCGGCCACGCGGACGAGCTCTACTGCCGCTTCGGCGCGCCGGAGACCGTCCACGGTCTGGACGACCGGAAGGTGGACGAGATCGCCTATGAGGCCAGCCGCTACAACATCCGGCTGGTCCCCTGCCCGGTGCGCCACCTCGGGACCGAGAACGCGATGAAGGTCCTCGGCGGCATGCACGACGCCCTCGTCGGCCAGACGCAGACGATCTTCCTCGAGCTGACCACCGCCACCGATATCCTCGTCTCGGAGGGGAAGGTCGAGGGCGTCCGGCTGCAGACCCGCGGCCAGGAGCCCTTCACCGTCCTCACCTCCAACGTCGTGGCCGCCCCCGGGCGCGGCGGCGCGGAGTGGCTGGCCAAGCAGGCGGAGCGGCTCGGCCTGCGCACCCAGAACAACGAGGTGGACATCGGCGTGCGCGTCGAGGTGCCCAACGCCATCATGGACCACCTGACCCGCCACCTCTACGAGGCCAAGCTGATCTACTACGCCGACACCTACGAGAACAAGGTGCGCACCTTCTGCATGAACCCAGGCGGCGTGGTCTCCGAGGAGCACTACGAGTCCGGCCTGGCGGTGGTCAACGGCCACAGCTACGAGGACGCGTCCCTGCGGACGGGCAACACCAACTTCGCGATGCTGGTCTCCACCCGCTTCACCGAGCCCTTCGACCAGCCCATCGAGTACGGCCAGTACGTGGCCCAGCTGGCCAACATGCTCACCGGCGGGCCCATCATGGTCCAGCGCCTGGGCGACCTGCTCAAGGGCCGCCGGACGACGCGGGAGCGGCTGGCCAAGAGCACGACCATCCCGACCCTGACCACCGCCGTGCCCGGCGACCTCTCCTTCGTGCTCCCCTCCCGGCATCTGACCAGCATCGTCGAGGCGCTGCGCGCCTTTGACCACCTGGCCCCGGGCCTGTACAGCAAAAACACCCTGCTCTACGGCGTGGAGGTGAAGTTCTACTCCTCCCGCGTGCTGACCGACAACCGCTTCATGACCGCCATCCAGGGCCTCTACGCCATCGGCGACGGCGCGGGCATCACCCGCGGCCTCATGCAGGCCAGCGCCACCGGCATCGCGGTCGCCCGGGAGATCGTCTCCTGAGCCGTCAGCGCCCAGAGCACCGCATCTAAAAAACCTCCCCAGCTTGCTGGGGAGGGGGACCGCCGCCCTCCGCGGGGCGGCGGTGGAAGGGCCGGTCATCTGGCCATGATCTGCACGAAAAAACTGCCGCTCGCGGCAGTTTTTTCGTGCAGCCCGGCCATCAGAGCCCGTCAGCCCTCCTCATCCTCATCCACCAGCGCCATAATCCGGCAGATGGAGGCGAGGCTCGCGCTCATCTTCTGGGCTTCATTCCGTGTCACGGCGGACGGCCATTCCATGATCTGACGGCCGATCACACCGCGGATCTCCCGCAGACACGCCTCGCCCTCCGGCTGTATGTGTACATAGACGATCCGCCGGTCTCCCTCTTTGCGGATCCTGACCACATAGCCTCTCTCATCCAGCGCGTCCACCAGCGGGGTGACATTCGGTTTCGCAATACCCATCTTCTGTGAAATCTGTCCGATCGACAAATCACGTTTCGCCACCAGATTCAGGATCTGGATCTGCGAGAGGGGCATTTGAAACGTGTGTACGAGCTCTTCGACTCGAACAATCCGTTTCGGGAACATGGACATGGCGTCCAGCATGGCCTCTGTCAGTTCTTCCATGACAGACAAATCATCGTGCCATGATCTTGCCATATCACGCCCTCCTCCCCAAGCTTAATCTCCAACTAAATTATAAACGATGCTGGAAATTATTTCAAGTGTCTGCCTGCGAATTATTTTGTTTATTCTGTGTATAAAGTTCGCGGATTCGGCCCGTTTTCAGTTTGATAAAATATTATCATTCGTATTTGGATGAATATTACTCATTCATACGCCCGTCCTACTGAAAAACCCGTTCCTCCCGGAGCGGGTTTAGATGGACGGTGAAGGTCAGTCGATCCGCCAGTTGTCGATCAGGCGGTCCACCAGCCAGCAGTTCCCGTCCGTCTGGCAGACCACGCCGCCGTAGCGGGTGTTGATGAAGGGCCAGCCGCGCCAGGTCAGGCCCTCCTGGGCCGGCTTGTTGCGGTCCTTGTTGGTGATGATAGACAGCTTGGGCTTAACCGCGTCCATGAAGACCGGCTCCACGGGGTTCACGCCGTGGTGCGGGTACTTCAGAATATCCGCCTTGAGCGCGCCCGCCGCCACGTTGCCCACAAGCTGCACCTGGCCGGTGGGCTCGATATCGCCGGTGAAGAGCATCGTGCGGCCCTTCCAGCGCAGGAGCATCACCGCGGAGGCGTTGTTGACCGCGGAGCCGCTGGTGGAGCCGTTGAGCCCCACGCGCAGATAGGTTTTCAGCGAGGCGCTGCCGACGGAGAACACCTCCCCGTCCCCGTAGAGCTTGACCGGCACGCCCGCCTCCGCCGCCCAGCGGTAGAGATCCTGGGTGTGGCTGTTGAAGTCCACGCCGTAGTTGGAATAGACCGCGCCCACCTTCACGTTGGCCGCGATCACGGGGAAGCCGTCCGTGTGGTCGTGGTGCGGATGGGAGATGATGATGGCGTCCAGCCGCTTCACCCGCAGCCGGCTGAGCATATCCACCACGGAGTAGGACTGCGCCGCGTCGCCGCAGTCGATCAGGACATTGTGCCCGCCGCACATGATCAGCGCCGCGTCGCAGTCGTAGATCGGCGGATAGACCACCTTGAGCAGCTCCGTACCGCTGGCGAACTCAAAGTTCCGGTACTCATAGGGCCGGTTGACCCGGTCGATCACCACCGGCATGGCCGAGGTGTCCGTCGCCTGGAAGGTGCTGGTAGCGTAGCCGTTGCCGCCGAAGATGCTCTGCAGCGCGCCCAGCCCGCCGCCCTCCACGTCCTGCAGGGAGGGCAGCTCCTCGTCGTCCTCCGGGCCGGGCGTGGTCTGCGGCTTCGGCGTGGAGACCACCAGCCGCGTCCGTCTCCTCCCCTCCGCCGCGGCGGAGCCCGCCGCAAGCACCAGGGTCACCGCCAGCAGCAGGGCCAGCATACGTCCGATATGATTCCTGAAAACCATGAATGATCTCCTCTGCCCGTGATTAATCCTCGAAAGGCACGCTGGAGCGCTCTGCGTTCCGCAGCGCCTCCTCGGCGTTGAAGCGGTAGCCCGCGGCCCGCCGCTGCTGCAGCTGAAACTGCTTCGTGTGCACATAGGCGACATTCGGGGGCGTCGCCTTGGCGGTGCTGACCCAGAGCTGCACCTTGCCGCCCGCCCCCGCCCGCAGGCGGAGCCGCACCAGCGCCGTGCCGTGCCGGCCGCACTTGGCCAGGCCGATGTACTTGTCCGCGGTCTGGGGCACGTAGCCGGCCTCCTCCAGCTGGATCGCCTTCCCGCACACCGGGCACTTAGGCTTCTGCGCGGCCTCGCTGCGCAGCGCCTCCTTCACGGAGGCGAAGTTCTCGCCCTTCGGCTTGCCGGGGATCCCCGCGTCCGGGTGGATCAGCTGCTTCGGCTCCCGGGGGTATTTCAGCGCGTCCGCCGGGTTCGGCACCGTGCGGAAGACCAGGGCCGTGTAGTAGGCGTCGTTCTCCGCGTTGTGGAAGTCGCGCCCCTCCTCCGCCTCGATCCCCATCATCTCCATGGCCGGCTGAAGGCCGATCCGGTTCTGCAGCTTGTGGACATCCGAGAAGAGGTGCTGGATATCGCACACCGGCGGCAGCTTGGGATGGCTGTTGAAAAAGTCGAGGTTCTGCTGCAGCACGCTCACGTCGTCGCTCCCCCAGGTCAGGAGCGTGTACGCCTCGCCCTCCTGCTCGCACCAGGCGACGAAGCGGTCCATCGCCTCCTGGAACAGGGGCGCGTCGGCCAGCTCCTCCTCGCCCAGGTGGGTCATGCGCGCGATGCGGGGATGAATCCGCTGATAGCAGGTCGGGTGGATGGGCAGCGAGATGGTCTCCAGCAGGTTCATCTCCCCGTCCAGCTTGCAGGCGCCGATCTGGATCATCTCGAAAATCAGCCGGTCGCCGTACTCCCGGTAGACGCGGTTCTGGTGGTTGATCGGCTGATTCCACTCCAGATCCATGACAATATAATTCACAGGGTTCAACGCTTCCTTCTTTATCTCTTGTCTTTCCTTGCCGCCGGTGTTCAGCGCTCCGCCGCGCTGCGCCCCGCGAGGCGGCCGGTGGCGAAGGCGATCTGCAGATTATAGCCGCCCGTGTGGGCGTCCACGTCCAGCAGCTCGCCTGCGAAGTAGAGCCCCGCCACGGTCCGGGACGCCATGGTCGCGGCGCTGACCGCCCGGACATCCACGCCGCCGCGGGTCACGACCGCCTCCGCGATGGGCCTTCTGCGCCGGATCGTGATCGGCAGGCGCTGCAGCCCCTCGGCCAGCCTCTGCCGCTGGGGCCGCGTCACCTGCGCGCAGACCGTCTCCCCGTCCAGCCCGCACAGCGCCGGGAACATGGCGGCCAGCCGGGCGGGCAGGAGCGCGGGCATGACGCTCGAGAGATGCCTGCGCGGCGCGGCGGCCAGCTCCCGCTGCAGCCGGGCGTCCAGCTGCTCCGGGGTCAGCGCCGGCTTCAGGTTCAGCGCCAGCGCGCAGTCCTCGAAGGACTCCGGCAGGTGGCAGCTCATCTCCAGCGTCAGCGGGCCGGAGATACCGAAATGGGTGAAGAGCAGCTCTCCCTGCTCCTGGTAGAGGGTTTTCTTCCCCCGCGTCAGCGTCAGCACGACGTTTTTGAGGGACAGGCCCTGCAGCTCCGTCGTCCAGCTCTCCGCCGTCTCCACGGCGGTCAGGCTCGCGATGCCGGGGTGGACCAGATGCCCGCTCGCCTCCGCGAGGCGGTAGCCGTCCCCGGTGGAGCCGGTCAGCGGCGCGGAGAGGCCGCCGGTACAGAGGATGACCGCGTCCGCGCGCAGCGTCTCGCCGCTCTCCAGCCGGGCCCCCGTACAGACAGCCCCGTTCTCCTCCAGGAGAAGGGCCGACACCCGGGCGTTCAGCCGAACGCGCACCCCGCCGCGCTCCATCGCGCGGGCCAGGGCGCGGGTCACGTCGCTGGCCTTCTCGCTCGCCGGGAAGACCCGCCGCCCGCGCTGCACCGTCACGGGGCAGCCGTTGGCCTCCAGAAAGGCCATCATGTCCTGGGGCGTGAAGGCGCTCAGCGCGCTGTAGAGAAAGCGGGGATTGTGCGGCACCTCGCGCAGGAACTCCTCCAGCGTGCAGTCGTTGGTCACGTTGCAGCGGCCTTTCCCGGTGATATAGATCTTCTTGCCGAGCTTCTCGTTCCGCTCCAGCAGTGTCACCGCCGCGCCGGCCTCCGCCGCGGCACAGGCCGCCATCATGCCCGCCGCGCCGCCGCCCACCACCAGGATCTGCCGCTCCATCTTCTCCTCCGTCCCGTCCCCGGGGCTCACTCTTCCTCCTGCCCGCCGCGGCCCTCCTCCAGATAGACCGCGTAGGTGTCCCAGATGGCCTCCAACTGCCGGAAATGCTCCGCCAGCGCGTCCCGCCGCTCCAGGCCCAGGGCCACCAGCAGCGCGTTGATCATCGCCATCGGCGCGGTCAGGGAGTCCACGAAGGACGCCATCTCCGTCCGGGCGAAGAGGGTGTCGTCCGCCACCTCGGCGAGGGGGGACATCGGGCCGTCCGTCAGCGCGATCACCTGCGCCCCGGTCCGCTTCGCGAAGCGCATCGCCTCCAGCGTGCGGGTCGAGTACCGGGGGAAGGAGATGCCCAGCAGCACGTCTCCGCTCTTCATCCGGGAGATCTCCTCAAAGACGTCCGTCGCGCCGGAGGAGACCAGATGGACGTCGTCGAAGATGTAGTTGAGGTAGTAGCCGGCGAACTGCGCCAGCACCGCCGCGGAGCGCAGGCCCATCACGTAGATGCTCCGCGCCTCCAGCAGCCGCCGCACCGCCCGGTCGAAGACCTGGCTGTCCACGCCCTCCAGCGTCTCCCGGAGGTTGTGCATGTCGGAGCGGAGCACCGTCGGCAGCGCCTCCGCCGGCTGCAGATCGGCGGCCATCTCCACCCGCTGTCCGGCGGTGAGCCGGTGGCTCACCAGCTCCTGCAGCGCGCGCTGGAACTGGGCGTAGCCCTCGTAGCCGAGGGCGGTGGCGAAGCGGACCACGGTCGAATCGCTGACCCCGACGCAGGCGCTCAGCCGGTTGGCCGTCATGCCGGCCACCTTGTCATAGTGCGCCTCGATATACGCCGCGATCCGCCGGTGTCCCTTGCTCAGACGCCGGCCCGTGCGGTTCAATTGCGTAACCAGCTCCTGCATAGCCCTCGCTCCCCCTTGCCAAATGAAAAAGCCCGTCGGTCATGATAACAGATTACGCCCGGTTTTGCAAGGAAACCTCCGATTTTGTCTTCTATTTTTATGGCGCCGCGGATGTGCAAACCGTGATTTGTCCTTTCTGTCCTGTTTTCACCCGTAAAAGGCAATCAGAATAAAAACAAATCTTTCTCGCGGTTTGTGCTATACTTTGCTCATGCGGTATGAAAGCATACCGCCGCAAATGAAATGGAGGGTGTCTTATGAGCAGGGTGTACAATTTCTCAGCTGGCCCGGCCTGTCTGCCGGAGGAAGTGCTGCGCGAGTGCGCGGCGGATATGCTCGAGTACGGTTCGAGCGGCATGAGCGTCATGGAGATGAGCCACCGCTCCAAGGACTTCGAAGCGATCCTCGACACCGCGGAGGCGGACCTGCGCGAGCTGCTGGGTATCCCCGAGAACTATAAGGTGCTCTTCCTGCAGGGCGGCGGCAACACGCAGTTCGCCATGGTTCCCATGAACCTGATGCGCAACCGCGTCGCCGACTACATCCTGACCGGCCAGTGGGCCAAGAAGGCCGCCAAGGAGGCCGAGCTCTACGGCAAGGTGAACGTGATCGCCTCCTCCGCGGACAAGACCTTCTCCTACATCCCCGACCTGTCCAATCTGCAGATCAGCCCGGACGCGGACTATGTCTATATCTGCCAGAACAATACGATCTACGGCACCGTCTACCATCAGCTGCCCGACACGCAGGGCAAGCCGCTGGTGAGCGACGTCTCCTCCATGCTGCTCTCCGAGCCGATGGACGTGACCAAGTACGGCATCGTCTGGGGCGGCGTGCAGAAGAACGTGGGCCCCGCGGGCGTCACCATCGTCATCATCCGCGAGGATCTGATCCGCGAGGACGTGCTCCCCTTCACGCCCACCATGCTCCGCTACAAGACCCACGCGGACAACAAGAGCCTCTACAACACGCCGCCCTGCTGGAACATCTATGTCTGCGGCCTCGTGTTCAAATGGCTCAAGGCCATGGGCGGCCTGGAGGAGATGCAGCGCCGCAATATCGCCAAGGCGAAGGTGCTCTACGACTATCTCGACCAGTCCCGCCTCTTCCACGGCACCGTGGTCAAGGAGGACCGCTCCCTGATGAACGTGCCCTTCGTCACCGGCAACGAGGACATGGACAAGAAGTTCATCGCCGAGGCCACCAAGGCCGGCTTCAAGAACCTAAAGGGCCACCGCACCGTCGGCGGCATGCGCGCCTCCATCTACAACGCCATGCCCATCGAGGGCGTGCAGGCGCTGGTCGATTTCATGACCGCCTTTGAGAAGGAGAACGCATAATCATGAAAAACCGCAAAATCTTCTGCCTGAACAATATCGCCAAGGTCGGCACCGACCGCTTCCGCCCCGGCTACGAGCTGGTGGACGCCATCGACGAGGCGGCGGGCGTCCTGGTGCGCTCCGCCGACATGAAGGAGACCGTCTTCCCGGACGGCCTGCGGGCCATCGCCCGCGCCGGCGCCGGCGTCAACAACATCCCGCTGGACCGCTGTGCCGAGGCCGGCATCGTCGTCTTCAACACCCCCGGCGCCAACGCCAACTCCGTCAAGGAGCTGGTGCTCTGCGGCCTGCTGCTGGCCGCCCGCGACGTGGCCGGCGGCATCGCCTGGGCGAAGGAGAACAAGGCGGATCCCGCCATCGCCAAGACCACCGAGAAGGCCAAGAAGGCCTTCGCCGGCCGCGAGCTGCAGGGCAAGACCCTGGGCGTGATCGGCCTGGGCGCCATCGGCGTGCTGGTGGCCAACGCCGCCGTCTCCCTCGGCATGAAGGTCTATGGCTTTGACCCCTACATGTCCGTCAACGCGGCTTGGAAGCTCTCCCCCGCCGTCCGCCACGCGGAGAAGGTGGAGGAGCTCTACGCGGTCAGCGACTATGTGACCATCCACGTCCCCGCCACCGCCTCCACCAAGGGCATGGTGAACGCGGACGCCATCGCGAAGATGAAGGACGGCGCGGTGCTGCTGAACTTCGCCCGCGACGCCCTCTGCGACGAGCAGGCCGTGGCCGCCGCCCTGGAGAGCGGCAAGCTGCGCCGCTATGTCACCGACTTCCCGAACCCGGTGAGCGCCGCCATGGACAAGGCCATCGTGATCCCGCACCTGGGCGCGTCCACCGAGGAGGCCGAGGACAACTGCGCGGTGATGGCTGCCGACGAGCTGCAGGACTACCTGGACAACGGCAACATCCTGCACTCCGTCAACTATCCGGATCTGAACGCCGGCGTCTGCGAGACCGCCGCCCGCGTGGCGATCCTGCACCGCAACATTCCCAACATCCTGTCCCAGATCACCGCCTTCTTCGGCACCCAGGGGCTGAACATCGAGAACCTGGCCAACAAGAGCCGCGGCGAGTACGCCTACACGCTCCTGGACCTGAGCGCGCGGATGCCCCGCGACACCGTGGAGAAGCTGCGGGCCATCGAGGGCGTGCTGCGCGTGCGCCGCGTGAAGGAAGACTGAGCCTGCCCCCGAGCGAATCACACATCAATCCCAAGCCCTGGCCGGATCCGTCCGGCCGGGGCTTTTCCGTCCTCCTGTCCCCGCATTTGTTACACACGTTAACAGGCCCGATCGCCCGGAACCCTTTATATGCAAGGGTTTTCACGCCCTCCGCCCCGCCCTCCGTCCCCTTGCGCGGAGTCTGGAATCATTGTATAATGGCTGTGTACAAAGGGGAATTCTGTGCCTCCGGCTTTTGCCTGTGGCGCAAGGAGGGATGAAGAATGAAGCGGTGGATCTCCGTCAGCCTCGCGCTGATGCTGTTTCTGACCCTGACCCTGCCGGCCGCATCGGCCGCGCCGACGAGCACCGTCTATGTCCAGGGCGGCTGGCTGCGCATGCGCAGCTCGCCCTCCTTTGACGCGCCGACCATCGCCAGCTTTTATACGGGCACGCCCCTGACCTATCTGGGCAGCTCCGGCTACTGGTATTATGTGCGCGCCGCCTCCGGCATGACCGGCTATATGTACTCCAGCTATCTGACCACCACGCCCCCCGGCGGCGGCGGTTCCGTGGCGCCCCAGCCCTCGGGCGGGACAGGCGCCGCCTACATTTACTCCGCCAACGGCCGCGATGTCAATCTGCGCTCCGGCCCCGGGATGAACTACGGCGTGATCGGCACCTACTCCGTGGGCACGAAGGTCACCATCCTCTCCCGCGGCACCTACTGGCACTACATCAAGGCGGGCGTCCAGACCGGCTACATGATGGCCAAATATCTCCATACCCAGAGCGGGGGCGGCAGCGGCGGCTCCGGCGGCATCACCCCGCCCAGTTACAACGCCAACTACACCGCCTGGGTCTGGGCCGCCAACGGCAAGCCCGTCTACCTCCGCCGCGGTCCCGGCAAGGGATACGGCGCGATCCGGCTCTATCCCGTGGGCACCCAGGTGACCGTGCTGAGCCACAACGCCGTCTGGGACTATATCCGCGTCGGCGCCGACATGGGCTACATGATGAACCAGTACCTGGTCACCGGCTACACGCCGAGCCCGCAGCCCCAGCCTCAGCCCCACACCTACGCGCTGAGCGCGGTGTCCGTCATCGGCACGCCGACCGTGGGCCAGACGCTCTCCACGGCGGTCTCCCCCGCCGGGGCGATCTACTCCACCCAGTGGTACAATGAGCTCAACCAGCTCCTCTCCTCCGCCCAGACCTACACCCTGCAGTACACCGACGTGGGGCACCGCATCTGGGCGCGGGTCAAGGGCGTGAGCCCCTATACCGGCACCAGGGACTCGGCCAAGACGGCCTCCGTCACCTACGGCTGGCCGACGCCCTCCTACAACATCACCGGCGTCAGCCTGAGCCTGAGCAGCGTCCGGGTCGGCCAGTCCATCACCGCGACGGTGCAGCCGGGCGGCGCGACCGCCAGCTACCGCTGGTATCGGGATGACGGCTCCAACGTGGGCGCCTCCCAGGTCTACACCGCCCAGAGCGCCGACATCGGCCACCGGCTCTACTGCGTCGCCATCGGCACCGGCAGCTATACCGGCACCATCGCCAGCCCGTTCACCGCGCCTGTGCAGCAGGCGGTGATCACGCAGCAGCTCAACGGCTCGGTCTCCCTGCCCAACGCCACCACGCCCGGCGTCACGCTGAGCGCGAACCTGAACCTCAACTCCTACGCCGTCACCTACAACTGGCAGTCCAACGGCGTCACCGTCGGCACCGGCGCAACCCTCTATGTGACGCCCAGCCTCGCGGGCACCGATCTGCGGCTGACCGTCACGGCGATGCCCGGCAGCGGCTATCAGGGCAGCATCTCCTCCAGCTACTGCATCGTGCAGAGCAGCGTGAACGCCCCCGACCCTGAGTCCACCTCCACCGAGAGCACCTATCCGGAGCTGATCACGCCCTTCTCGACCTCCGAGTTCATCGCGCCCATCACCCCGGCGGTGGAGAGCACCTACCCCGAGCTGATCACCCCCTCGGCCTCCGCCGAGCTGATTACGCCCACGGCCTCCGCCGAGCTCATCACGCCGACCGTGGAGAGCACCTACCCGGAGCTGATCACCCCCTCCGCCTCGTCGGAGATCATCACCCCCGAG
Organism: uncultured Clostridia bacterium; assembly: GCA_947165425.1. Taxonomy (GTDB): domain Bacteria; phylum Bacillota; class Clostridia; order Christensenellales; family Aristaeellaceae; genus RUG11272. Next base: position 2,251 of record CAMVAJ010000002.1, on the reverse strand, counting down.
GCCTCCAGCGAGCTCATCACCCCGGTGATCGAGAGCACCTACCCCGAGCTGATCACCCCCTCCGCCTCGTCGGAGATCATCGCGCCCTGATCCCTCCGGATCAGCGGCACGCAAAAAGGCCTGCGTTACGCAGGCCTTTTTGCGTGCGCCGGCCGCCCGGGCCGGTCAGTCGTAGATCTTCCGTCCATGCGCGTCCGGCACGCCGCTGAAGCGCCAGAAGAAGGTGTTGACCACGTCGCGCCACTCGCGGGCGTTGGCCAGCTGCTTCTCCATCCTCGCCAGGGCCGTGTCCCGGTCCGGCTGCGGCAGCGGGAGCGTGCGGAGGATCTCCGCCATCTTCTCCACGCGCTCAGCGCCCTCGAAATGGTCGTCGTAGATCCGCTGGATCAGCGTCCGCCCGTCCCTCATGACAAAACTGTAAGGCAGGCGGTGGAAGAAGAGTAGCAGCCGGTCCGGGCAGGTCTCCGGGTTCTCGTAGCGCGCCCGCATCGCCGGCGGATACTGGGCGGCGTAGCCCGTCCCGGCCCCGGTGCGGTCGATGCCCACGGCGTCCCGGCTGGCCCGGTGGTAGGTGCCCCAGCTCTGGAACTCGTAGCCCATGGGGTTCGGGCCATAGTGGTGGTTCGGGTTCACCATCCAGCACAGGCCCAGGGGCGCGGTGTACTGCTCGTAGATCTCCCGGCTCGGCAGGAGGATCTCCTCCGTCAGCGTCCGCGCGCAGGAAGGATAGGTCAGCCCGGCCCACGCCGCCATGGTCTCCCCGGGCTCCGACGCGGGGTCCCATGCGAAGCAGCCGAAGCTGAACAGGTTCGCCGCCGCGAAGGGGTGGCCGAAATAGTTCCCGTCCCGCCCGAAATTGCTGACCGCCGCCACCGCCTGCACCTTCTCCGGCGGCACCTCGTCGAAGACCTCCCGGAAGAGGGGCGCCATGGCGTAGATGTCGATCTGCTGGCCCGTATACTCCTGCGCCAGCTGGAACTCCAGGGCCAGGCTGGTGTGGGCCATTTTGAGGAGGGTCGGGGACACCGGCTCCCGCACCTGGAAATCGAAGGGCCCGTTTTTCACCTGCAGGATCACGTTCGCGTCGAACTGTCCGTCCAGGGGCACGTAGGTGTCGTAGGCCGCGCAGGGGCGGTCCGTGGTCTGGTCGCGCCAGTCCTGCAGGCAGTTGTACACGAAGGCGCGCCAGACCAGCTTGCCGCCGTAGGGCGCGATGGCCCGGGCCAGCATGTTCGCGCCCTCCGCGTGGCTGCGGCCGTAGGTGAAGGGGCCCGGCCGGTGCTCGCTGTCCGCCTTGACCAGGAAGCCGTAGAGATCCGGGATCTGGGTCCAGATGTCCCGGGCCCGCTCGCGCCACCAGGCGGCTACCCGCTCGTCCAGCGGGTCCGCCGTCGGGATGCCGTGCAGCATCGGCTGGGCGAAATCCACCGACACCATCAGCCGGATGCCGAAGGGGCGGAAGAGCGCCGCCAGCTCCCGGAGCTTCGGCAGCCAGTCCTCGATCAGCCGCTCTGCCGGGTCGCGGACGTTGACGTTGTTCAGGCACAGGACGTTCAGGCCCACGCTCGCCATCAGCCGCGCCAGCTCCAGCAGCCGGTCCGGATCATAGCGCACCGCGCCGCCCTCGAACCAGAGGGACCGTCCCGCGTAGCCGCGCTCGATGGAGCCGTCCGCGTTGTCCCAGCAGTTGATCATCCGCGCCGGGTAGAAGGGGCGCTGCACGCCCTCCGGCAGCGCCTGCCCCAGGGCCAGCGCCCGCAGCAGGGCGTAAACGCCGTAGAGCACGCCGATCCGTCCGCCGGTGACGAGGCAGGTCTCCCCGTCCCGCTCCAGCCGGTAGGCCTCCTCGGGCATCGTTCCGTCCACCGCGCACCGGCCGCTCAGGCCGCAGTCCAGCCCCCGCAGTCCCTGCTCCAACTCCCAGGCCGCCAGCTCCGCGGTCTCCAGGCCCCTGGGCGGGACCTCTTTCAGGAACGGCAGCCATGCGGTATATGTCTTCATGCTCTTGATCCTCTCATTCCTCGCGTACATACCAGCCGTAGTCATAGCCGAAGTCCGGCGCCAGCTCCGCCGGCGTCAGGGTGAAGCGCGTGACGGCGTTGGGCCCCAGCCCGATTTCGACCTGCTCCGCGTCCGCGACGGCACGAGCCGCCGCGCCGGGGACCGCCGCCTCCCGCAGCAGGCTCAGCTGCTCCTCCGTCAGCGTGGTCGGCTCGCCCAGGGCGTGCCAGAGGGCCAGCGGGTTGCCCTG
>CAMVAJ010000001.1 GCA_947165425.1 uncultured Clostridia bacterium | reverse complement strand
CCCGAAGTCCACTGGTTTGTGTTTTTCCAGTGTCTACTTCAGGGGGAGCATATCACACAGCCGGCGTTTTACGTTACTCTGAAGCAAACCTCAGCCCCACCGCGAGGTTTTGGCGCTGACAAACATCCTGCGGCAGGCCTCCTCGGCGAAGGCGGTCCAGTCGCTGAGCGGCATCAGGTCGATGAAGCCATAGGGTGTGTTCAGAAGCGCTTCGACAGATTTCCGATACACGGTCAGAATATCCAGCAGAATGCCCGCGTCCGTCAGGTTTCCTCCGCGCGCGTCGCTGATCAGATGCGCGGCCGCCTCAGCCCAGCAGAATTGAAGAAGGATCAGGACCGGCTTTTCAACATCCGACGAGACCGGAAAAATGAGCGACTCATCCACGCATCTCTGAACGGCTTTTTGCAAGAGCGGGAGATAGACTTCGATCATCGCCTCCTGAAAGGCCAAGCGAACCGTCATGCCTTCCTTGCGATCCAGGATCGGCATCATCATACACATAAAGCTCAGATCTTCGCGGTGAATGGGCATTGCGCGGCCAAGCACCAGGCTCAGCTGATCCAGCGGGGCAAGCTGCCCGTCGGCAATCTCCTGCGCGGTACGCTCCGCGGAGGACGCCGCGCGGCGTTCGCAGAGCTGGCGGAGGACGTCCTCTTTGCTCACAAAGTGATGATAGAATCCGCCTTTGCTGCCATGCGCCGCGTCCAGGATATTCTGGATACTCGTCTCCTCGTAACCCTGCGCGCAGAACAAGCGTTCCGCAATCTGCAGGAATTCATTTCTGGTTTCCTCGCCTTTGCGCATGTTTGCACGTCACCCGCTTTCGATCAAATAGCCCGCGTTGCTTGAGTCAGCCAATTCCGCTCCCCTTCATCGCGAAGACGCGGAAGAATATGCTCCCGGACTTGCTGATGATAGGCGTTGAGCAGCTGGATATCCCGGCTCGACATGAGCTCCGGAACGACCGCGTCCAGATCGAATGGCACCATGGTCAGATACTCCAGGTGCAGGAAACGGCCATACTCGTTTGTCACGCCGTCGCATACGACGGTCAGGTTCTCGAGGCGGATGCCGAATTTGCCCTCCAGGTAGACGCCCGGCTCATCGCTCGTGATCATCCCGGGTTCCAGTACCGCACCGGGTTTGCCGTCCCGGCTGCGCCAGAAGAAAGACTGAGGGCCTTCATGTACGCTGAGGACATAGCCCACGCCGTGACCGGTCCCATGGTTGTAATCCATATTGATTTCCCACAGGGCGGAGTGCGCGAGATAATCGATGGCCATGCCCGTCGCGCCATGCTTGAAAACCGCCGCGCCAAGGCGGAGATGCCCCATCAGAACGCGGGTGTACATCTCCTTCTCCTCCCGGGTGAGCGGACCCATCGCGATGGTTCGCGTAATGTCCGTGGTCCCCTCCAGATAGTGTCCGCCCGTATCGGCCAGGAGGAAGGACTTTGCCTCGATGGGGACGTTGGTCTCCGGCGTGGCGCTGTAATGGATGATTGCGCCGTGAGGTCCGTACCCGATGATCGGCTCAAAGCTCTCGCCGAGATAGCCTTCCTGCTCCTTGCGGAGGGAAACCAGCTTGCGCGCCACGGAGAGCTCGTCCATTTCGATCTGCCCGACCTGCGTCTTCAGCCAGTAGATCAGCCGCGTGACCGCGACGCCGTCCTTCAGATGCGCTTCCCGGAAATTGGCAACTTCAACCTCGTTTTTCGCAGCCTTGGGAAGGCGAGTCGGATCTGTGCGATCCAGTATCTTCACGCCCGCGCTCTCCGCAGCGCTCCAGATCAGGCTGTTGACCGAATTGCTGTCCATCATCACCTTCGCGTCCGGCGGAAGTGCGCGAACAAAGGTGGTAATCTCGTCGTAGGGGAGGACGCGGACCCCGTCCCGATTCAGATTGTGTCTGATTTCATCGGACAGCACGGCCGGATTTACGAACAGCACGGCCTCCTTTTGCGAGAGGGCGAAATAGGACAGTACGACCGGGGTGCAGTGAACGTCGTTACCGCGCAGGTTTGTCAGCCAGCAGACATCCATCAGCGAGCCAAGAATCAGCCAGTCGGCATCCGCATCCTGTAGCGAAAGCCTGATCTGCGCCAGCTTCTCGGCGCGGGATTTGCCGGCATACTTGACATCCAGCTCCCATACCGGCTCGGCGGACAGCGCAGGGCGGTCAGTCCAGATTTCACCCACAAGGTCGAGATCGCCGCGCTGATGGGCGCCGGCCTTTTCAATGATCCTCGCAATCTGCCGCATCCGCGCCTGGGGGAAGGTCCGTCCGTCAAAGGCGACCGTCTGTCCCAACTTCAGATTCTCGCTGAGATACTCGTTCATGGTCGGGACGCCCGGCTCGGCCATCTTCATCAGGTCGATGCCGGTACCTGCCAGCTGGCGGGCGGCCTGGAGAAAATAGCGGCCGTCCGTCCACAGACCGGCCCACTCCTGCCCGACCAGCAGGGTGCCAGCGCTTCCGGTGAAGCCGGACACATACGCCCTACACTTAAAATGGTCTCCCGCATACTCGGACGCGTGAAAATCATCCGTCAGGACAATCACCCAGTCAACATGATGCTCGGACATGGCCTTGCGCAGGTCGATTAACTGCTGTCTCAAAAACGATCACTCCCGTCAGCAAGCTTTACGATAAGGATAAACCCGGTAAAAACCTCATTCGTCCACCTTGCGGCTCGCGGTCTCGGCGAGGATCAAGCCCTCGTTATTCTCGCACGCCAGCCGTATGGACCACTCGTTCTCAAAGAGAAGGACATCTCTGCCCCGGCTGTCCTTGGCACGCCCGGAGGTGGAGGTGAGCTTGAGCTCCTCCACCGGCTTGGGTGTCGAGACGACCCAGCGCACATGCCGGAACGGCATGGACTCCATCACAAGCTCGGCCTGATACTCCGTGCGGAGACGGTGCTCCAGCACTTCAAACTGCAGCACGCCCACGACGCCCACCAGGAACTCCTCGCGGCCGGTCTCGGTGCGCAGGAACGTCTGAATCGCGCCCTCCTCGGCCAGCTGGTTGATTCCCTTCTGGAACTGCTTGCGCTTCATGGAATCCTTCGGGCGCACTCGATTGAAGAATTCCGGCGCAAAGACCGGGATGTTCTCATAATGAAGCTTGGGCCCGGAGGACAGGGTGTCGCCGAGCTGATAGATGCCCGGGTCGAACAGGCCGATGATGTCGCCCGCGAAGGCCTCCTCCACCGCCTCCCGCTCGTCCGCCATGAACTGCTGCGGCTGCTTGAGCGCGACGGGTTTGTTGGTGCCGGAGTGCCAGACTTCCATGCCTTTCTCAAAGGCGCCGGACACGATCCGCATGAAGGCGAGACGATCGCGGTGGGCGGGGTTCATGTTCGCCTGGATCTTAAAGACAAAGCCGGAGAAATAGGGCTCCTCGGGGCCGATTTCACCCTGATCGCTCTGCCGGGGGAGGGGCGGCGGCGTGTAGCGCAGGAAGCGCTCCAGGAATGGTTCCACGCCGAAATTTGTCACCGCCGAGCCGAAGAAGAGCGGCGTCAGCTCACCGGCGCGCACGGCCTCCAGGTTGAAGGGCTCGCCGGCCTCCAGCAGCTCCATCTCCTCCTGCAGCCGGGTACGGTAGCCCTCTGCCAGAACCGCGGAAAGCTCCGGAGAGTCCAGTGAAATCACGGTCTTTTCGACCATGCGCTTGCCGTGATCCCCGCCGCCGTAGAGCTCCACCGTCCGGTTGTCCAGATGGCAGACGCCCTGGAAATCTCCGTCGATGCCGATCGGCCAGTTGATCGGGCAGGACCGGATCCCCAGCACATCCTCCAGCTCCTGCATGAGCGAAAAAGGATCCTTCGCGGCGCGGTCCATCTTATTCACAAAGGTAAAGATCGGGATATTCCGCATCCGGCAGACCTTGAAGAGCTTGATCGTCTGCGCCTCGACGCCCTTCGCGGCGTCAATGAGCATCACGGCGGCATCCGCCGCCACGAGCACGCGGTATGTGTCCTCGGAGAAGTCCTGGTGTCCGGGCGTATCCAGAATGTTGATCTTGAAGCCGTCATACTCAAACTGCATCGCAGAGGAGGTGACCGAAATGCCGCGCTGCTTTTCGATTTCCATCCAGTCGGATGTGGCGTGCTTGTCGGTCTTGCGTGCCTTGACGCTCCCGGCGGAGCGGATCGCGCCGCCGTAGAGCAGCAGCTTCTCCGTCAATGTGGTTTTCCCGGCGTCTGGGTGTGAGATAATGGCAAAGGTACGTCGTTTCTCCACCTCTTCATGCAGAAGAGCTTGATATTCAGCAGTGCCCTGCTGTGGCAACATGGCGTTTCCTCCTTATTGGTCTTGGTTTGAAAGCTGAGCAGGAGAATACGTCACGGGGGACAAAGCCACATGAAAATACCTCCGGATTGCGATTACTTGGTTGATTAGGTGCAATGGCCTCGCTTATTTGTTGAACAGCTGCCCCAGCGCGCCGCCGAGGAAATCGGAAACCATGTCGGCAACGTCAGGCGTCTTGTTGTTGATCTGGTCGAGCAGGTTCTCGCACTCGCCCTTGAGAATCTTCGCTGCGGCTTTCTTGGCGTCCGAGGAGGCGGCACGGTAGCTCTCGACAAGCTTGCGCTCAGCCGCCGTCACCTTCATGGTGCTGTTGGCGTTCGCGGGCGTCTTGGGGGAGGCGGAAGCGGCGGCAGGCTTCTTTGCGGCCGTTGAAGAAGCTGGCTTTTTCGCGCCGGAGGCCGTTTTGCCGAGGTTCTTGGGCGCGTTGATCAATGATGCCTGGGTGACGCCGAGCGCTTTGGCGATCAGCTTGAGCTGCGCCTGCGTAAAGTCCGCTTCACCGCGCTCCACGCGTCCGACATCCGCGGCGGAAACGCCCGCGACCTTCCGGGCCAGCTGCTCCTGGGTCATGCCGGCTGCTGTACGGGCTTCCTTGATCAGGACTCCGACTTTCTTTGCTGCCATGATGATTCCTCCTTGCGCCTAATCGGGATCAACTTGATGAATTATACCATCTTTATGGCGGCGCCGCAACCATGAATGCGTCAGGCTTTGCCGATCTCTCCGGCCTTGGTAAGGGCGATCTTGGTGATGACCGGACCGGTGAGCTCGTAGATCAGCGTTCCGGCGAGCACGATGGCGTTGATCTGCGCGCCATACGCGGGGAGGTCCTGGAGCGCCAGCCGCGCCATACCGATCGCAACGCCCGCCTGCGGCACCAGCGTCAGACCCAAATACTTGATAATATGCTTGTCACACTTCTCGATGACAGCGCCAAGGGTCGCACCGCAGACTTTGCCAATCACGCGCACCACCACATACGCAACGCCGGCCAGGCCGACCGTCATCAGCACCGAGAAATCCAGCGCGGCGCCAGACAGCACGAAGAAGAGCATGAAAAGCGGCGGCGTAAACCGGTCGGAAACCTCCAGCATGGACTCGTATTTGGGATAAACATTGACCATCGTCGCGCCGATCATCATGCAGACCAGCAGGCTGGACAGGTTCAGAAGGCTTGCGCTGGAGAGCCCGACGCCCAGGAAGACCGCTGTCAGCGTGAGCGCGAGCTTGTTGCCGCGGGAGTGGAAAAAGCGAAGCACAAAGGACAGCAGGAAGCCGATGGCAACGCCCACAGCCAGGGATTCCACGATCTGCAGCAGCGGAAGGAGCAGCAGGTTGACCAGATTCGGGGTCAGCTCCGGATTATCCAGGGAGAGGGCCAGCTTGGACAGAATTGCGTAGAGCATCAGGCCCGTCGCGTCGTCCATCGCGACGACCGGAAGCAGCATGCGGCAAACCGGCCCGTCGGCGCGATACTGGCGGATTACCATCAGGGTTGCCGCCGGGGCGGTGGCCGCGGCAATCGCGCCCAGCATCAGGCACATCGGCAGCGGCTGTCCCATAGCCCATAGCGCCAGGAATACGAAGAGCGACGCAAACACGCTCTCAAAGCATGTGATGACCACCGGCTTCACGCCGATATCCTTCAGATAGCTCAGCTTGAATTCCGCGCCGATGGAGTAGGCGATAAAGCCGAGGGCAACGTCGCTGATCACGTTGAGCGAGGAGGTAGTCGTCACGTCCAGCACGCCGAGAACCGGCCCCAGCAGAAGACCGCCAATCAGATACCCGGTCACATTCGGAAGATGCAGATAGCGGATAATACGGCTCATCAGCAGGCCGACCGCCAGCGCGGCGGCAAGCGCGAGCAATGGATACTGACTCATTTCTTGCCCCATCCCTTCACGAAGCTGAGCGGCATGGAGAAAGCGATGCCGGTATTGGGCTTGTCGAGGCCGCCCGTCACCTCGTCGATCAATTCTGAGAGCTCGGAAACCTGCTCATCCTTCAGAACGATGAAAACTGTCTTGGAGGCCTTGCGCTCCGGCGTATACATATGCCGGAGCAGGCCCAGCATCGGCAGATCCACATTCTCACCGTCCGACAGAACCCGCATCATCCCGGTGGAATCCAGAACGGTCGCGCCGCGGAAGTCGCGTTCAAGCATTTTTTCAAACAACGGCTCAAGCTGCTCCGTGTTGTTGAGTACAAGTACAAACAGCTGCATCATGATCCTCCTTTGAATTTGCACAAAAATCACCGCATCGAGCCTGTTTCCATGCGGTGAACTGATTGTACCACAGTTTATAGAGAAAAACCAGTCTGCAAAAGAAAAATAGATCTGTTCCCGCTCGTCTCCTGAAAGAAAATCGAAAATTCATTTTTGACTTCCCTTTTGGCTGAAAATCATGTATACTGCAGACATCGGACCGATCCATCTCAATCGGTCGAAAAATAAAGGAGGATATCACCATGAAATGGGTTTGCAGTGTATGCGGCTATGTGTATGAGGGCGAGCAGCCCCCGGAAAAGTGCCCGGTTTGCAAAGCGCCGGCCTCGAAGTTCCAGGCGCAGGAAGGCGAGAAGGTATGGGCTGCCGAGCACGTTGTCGGTGTCGCCAGCGATGCGCCGGAGGACATCAAGGCGGGTCTCCGCGAGATGTTCAACGGAGAGTGCAGCGAGGTCGGCATGTATCTGGCTATGAGCCGGGTTGCCATCCGCGAGGGCTATCCCGAGGTTGGCGCCTTCTTTGAAAAGGCCGCCATGGAGGAAGCCTGGCATGCCGCTCACTTCGCCGAGCTGCTCGGTGAAGTGCTGACGGACAGCACCAAGAAGAACCTTGAGCTCCGCGCGGACGCCGAATACGGCGCCACCCAGGGCCGCGCCGACCTGGCCAAGAAGGCCAAGGCCCTGAACCTCGACGCCATCCATGACATCGTGCATGAAATTGGGCGCGACGAGGCGAGGCATGGAAAGGCCTTTGCGGGACTGCTGAAGAGGTATTTTGGGAAGTAAGATAAAGGGGCAGTATGCTATGGCGCACTGCCCCTATTTCCATTGGAGAGTGGATGTACATGGAGCAGAAGTGGTTATTTCCTTTGGCGTGCGCCGCAAATCTGGCTCTGCTTTCCGTATGCCTGCTGTATCGTGGCGGTGCTCCGCTCATCATGGCGCTAATGCCTCCATTGCACATGCTGCTGTTCCTGCTGAATATGAGAGCAAGCAAACGATGGTGGCAGCTGATTTCGCTGGGAGTTTTGCACATCGCAGTTACGTTTTGTACCCTTCAGCAATCATCCTGGCTGTATTTCCACTATATCGCAGATGATGTGGAAGGCCGTGCTGTTGCATGGCTGGAGTGCGTCATTGGAGTGGGATTGACAGCAGTCCTGTTGCTCATATCGCTGATCTGGTTTGCGGCGAAACAGCGAAAAAGCAGAGTCACCAATTGAGAAGCCCGTCACGGCAAGGCGTTTGCTGGCCTGCTGAAGCGGTATTTCGGGAAGTAATTTCAAGCGTTTTCAAGGGGTGATTCCGAAAGGGATCACTCCTTTTCTTTTCGACAGCTTGTACCAATCTTGTACTCATCTCCTTCTGCCACCCTCCCAAATGCCTGAACTTGTGTACTTTCTGCATCTTGTACCAATTTGGCACCACAATTGCTGTTCAATTATTATAAACACTAAAAGAAAAGCCTGCGGCATAAACCGCGGGCTTTTAGCATATGCGTCTGATCGATTGTCTACTGGGGTAAAGCTTTTTTGAACTGGGTCTCGTAGAGCTCCTGGTATGTTCCTCCGGTGTGAACCAGGTCCTGATGCTGGCCGCGCTCAACAATCTGACCGTCCCGGACCACCAGGATTTCATCGGCGGCAAGGATCGTCGAGAGCCGGTGCGCAATCAGGATGGACGTGCGTTCATCGATCAGCGGATCAATGGCCTCCTGGATGGCCGCCTCTGAGATGGAATCCAGCGCGGAGGTTGCCTCGTCGAAGATCAGGAGCGCCGGATCCTTCAGGAGCACCCGCGCAATGGAGATGCGCTGCTTTTCGCCGCCGGAGAGCTTCAGGCCGCGGTTGCCGACCATGGTATCCAGCCCGTCCGGCTGCCTGCAAATGAAGTCATAGATATTGGCCTTCTTGCAGGCGGCGATCATCTCCTCCTCCGTGGCATCCTCCCGCGCATAGCGCAGGTTCTCGCGGATCGTGCCGTTGAACAGGTAGGTTTCCTGCGTGACGACACCCACGGCGCCTCTGAGCGCGTGCAGCTGCAGGTCTCTCACATCCACTCCGTCGAAGCGCACCATGCCGCTGGAGACGTCCCACAGCCGGGGAATCAGATTGACGATGGTGGATTTTCCGCTGCCGGACGGCCCCACGATGGCGATGGAACGGCCCGCCGAGAGCTTGAAGGAGATGTCCTTCAGAATCATGCGGCTGGGCTCATAGGCAAAGTCGACATGCTCAAAGGAGACCTCGCCCTTGAAGGACTTGGGCACGACGGCATCAGGCTTGTCCTCGATCTCGACAGGCATGTCGAAATACTCAAAGATCCGGGTAAACATGGCCATGGAGCGGATCCAGTCAACCTGAATGTTCAGGAGGCTGTTGACAGGGCCGTAGAGCCGCCCGAGCAGCGCCACAAGCACGGTGATGTCGCCGACCGTCAGCGCGGCGCCGCGCTCCATCATCAGATAGCCGCCGACCAGATACAGCAGCATCGGGCCGATGGTGGTAAACGTGGAGAGAACCACAAAGAACCAGCGGCCCGCCATTCTCTCCCGGATGTTCAGCCGGATCATCCGGCCGTTGGCGTCCTGGTAGCGGCTGAACTCGTCCTTCTCACGCCCAAAGAGCTTGACCAGCAGCTGGCCGGAGACAGAGAGCGTCTCGTTCAGAATCCCGTTGATCTCGTCGTTGCACTCCTGCGCTTCGCGCGCCAGCTTCCAGCGCGTCCGCCCCGCGAGCCGCGTCGGCAGGGTGAACAGGGGGACGATGACCAGGCCCACCAGCGCCAAGATCCAGTTCTTCTGGAACATGGCCACCAAGGCTACCACCAGTGTGATGCTGTTGGACAGGATCTGCGAAAAGGTGCTGGTGACCACACTCTCCACGCCGGAGATATCTGAGGTCATGCGGGTGATGATATCGCCCTGGCTGACCGTGGTAAAAAAGCGCTGGCTCATCTTCTGCAGATGGCGGTACATCTGGTTGCGCATATCGTAGGCGATATGCTGCGCGATCCAGCTGTTGAGGTAGCTGTCGCCAACCCCGATCAGGCTGGCCACCAGCGTCAGCCCCAGGGAGAGCAGGATCAGCTTGATCAGCGCGGACAGACCGCCTCCGATCCAGCCGCCCAGATCCATGCCGGTCAGGACATCCACGATCCGGCCTGTCAGGATCGAGGGCAAGAGCGAGCAAACCGCGCTGACAACGATGCAGAGCAGCACCAGCGACAGTTGAGGGATATAGGGTTTGAGGTAGCTCAGGACGCGCTTGATCAGCGCAGCCGTCACTTTTGGCTTGTTCTCGAGTTCTTCATCAGTCAGGAATTTGCCCCCGCGCGGACCTCCTCCTGGCGGCATGCCCATCATCTCCAAACAATAGAATGATCTTTTTCACAAAAGAGCGTTTTTTCTGATTACACTTCGAGCGCATAGGCTCCGACCGGCCGAATATTCAGCACATGACAGCAGGACGCTCCGAATGCGTCCTCCATCACAGACACAAAGCGGGGGAGCAGGTCGAAGGGCACAAAATTCAGGGTCGTGCCGGCGAAGCCGCCGCCGTGTACGCGCCACGCGCCCTTGTCCCTGAGCGTTCGCTCCGCGAGCGCCAGCGCCAGACAGAGGTTTTCCTGGGTCGCATCGACGTAAACGTTCTGGAGATACATATACGAGGAGCGGCCGCTTGCGATGATCTCCTCGAAGAAGGTTTTCAGATCATCGTTTTTGAGCGCTTTAACCTGCCGCGGCACACGGTCGTTCTCGTCGAAGAAGTGAATAGCCCGGAGAATCGCCCGGTCGCTTGTCTTGCCCCTGAGCTTTCCGATGGAGGCCTCAAACACAAGCGGATCAACCTCCCGCAAATACGACGCGCCCAGCAGAGAGGCGACTTCCCGCATCTCTTTGGGGATTGCGGCGTAATCGTCCGTCAGGTTCGCATGGCTGCCTCCGGCGGAGACCACCACGAGGGAGTATCCCTTTTCCGCGAAATCATAGGACAGCGGCTGAACCTCGGGATCGTCTTCGCGGAAATCAACCGCCACCAGGCCGCCGTAGGCGCAGGCGGATTGGTCCAGCAGACCGGAGGGCTTTCCAAAGTAGACGTTCTCCGCAAACTGACCGATCTTTGCACGTGTGATCCCTGTCATATCAAAACGGTTATAAAGCTTGTCAAAGATCGCCGAGATCAGCACCTCAAAAGCGGCGGAGGAACTCAAGCCGCTGCCGGAGGCGACCGTGGACGTGACTTCCGCGTCAAATCCGCCGATCGCGTATCCAAGCTCGCGCATGCGGAAGGCGACGCCGCGGATCAGCGCGGCCGTCCTGCCTGTCTCGTCTTCCCTTTTTTCGAGGTGATCGAGGGAGACCGTGATGGGGCGATAGCCCTCCGAGGCCAGGCGGACCGTCATGTCGCTGCGAGGGGAGACCGCCGCCAGCGTATCCAGATTGACCGAAGCCGCCAATACGCGCCCGCGATTGTGATCGGTGTGGTTTCCGCCGACTTCGCAGCGTCCTGGCGCCGATATCAGCGCGACCGGGGCCTCGGCGCTGTAGCGCTGTTCATGGCGCTTCAGGATGCTGATATAGCGCTCCGTCTGCATGACAAGCTGCTTCTCGTCTGCGCCGTACAGCCAGGCAAGCTGCTTCTGCACGTCGGCGTCCTTCATATGCCGGGCCAGGCTTTCGTACTGATTCACGGTAAGTTCCTCCCATTCAGGCTTTCAATGTTCAGGGTGTACAGGTTTATTGCGCACGATGCAGCGCGCTCTGATAGATGGCCGCGATCTCATCGATGCCCAGTTCCCGCGCTTTCTGACAGAACGCATTCCAGGTATCATCATCCAGCTTCTGATCTCCGGTGATGAACCAGGTCATCTGGGTCTCGCAGTATTCCGAGATCGCCGGCCAGATGGCGTCGAATTTCTCTCGTTCTTCGTCCGTGAGATAAATTTGGGGAATCGGTTCAACGGATTTGGACGCCAGCGCATAGATGCGCTCCAGCTGCCGATGGGTCGCGTCGTCGTCAAAGGCCAGCTGATAGCTCGGAGAGACATAGCCGGGTGTGGCGCTCCCGTCCGCGATGGTGTCCTCCGTCATCACGATGTTCATCACATCCTCCGCGCTGTACAGCCAGGACCAGGTGCCATCCTCGTGGACCTCGTAATCGATGTCCTTTTGTCCGGCCCGGGAGAGATAGCAGCCCTCCTCCGTGTAGAGGAAATCAATCCATTCAAGCATCGCCGCCGGATCCGCACAGGCCGTCGTGATCGCAAAGGTTCCCTTGGTCATGGGGCCCAGCAGAGAGCGATAGACCGTTTTCCCCTCAAAGGCCAGCGGCTCCAGCGGCACAAAACTGTCTGCCGCCGAGGCGGGGAGGAGCTGGAGCGCGGTGGGCCCGAACACCACGCCGTAGGGCACCGTCGCGTTGGTGTCTGTGATTTTTCGGAGGGTATCGCCGGAGGTAAAGCCGTTCCGGTCGATCAGCTCCTCGGACCAGAGCTGCGCAAGCCACGTCAGGAAGGCGCGGTTTCGGGCGTCTGTCAGCAGCGAGACACAGGTCCCGCTGTCATCCGTGCCGAGATATCGGTCGTTCATGATCAAGCCGAACGCGTGCTGCAGGAACCTGAGGTCCCACAGGCCGGTAAAGGTCATCGGAATCTCGTCCGCCCGGCCGTTTCGATTGGGATCCTGTGTTTTGAATGCGCGAAGCACGTCGGTGAGCGCCTCGATGGTTGTGGGCATCTCCAGATTGAGCACCGTCAGCCATCTCTGATTGATCCAGATCAGGTTATTGCTCGGCATCGGATCGATCATCGGCAGCGCGGCGATGGCCCCGTCCGGCAGGGTGACGGCCTGCATGACGGCCGGATTAGCCTGCAGCAGCGCCCACAGATTCGGCGCGTGCTCCGCCAGCAGCGGTTTCATATCCATCAGAACACCGTTTTCATAGAGCCTCACGGTTTCCGCATCGGTGAGCGCCGCCTTGAACAGGACGGCAGGCAGGTCGGCGCCAGGCGCAAGGCCGGCTTTCCATTGCGTATACTCCGCCGCGTCTTTAAACTGCCTGTATTGAAATGATTGCCCAGTCTTTTCCTCCATCATGAGGAAGAAACGGTTATTGTTCCAGTCGTGGCCGGAGGACGCCTCGTCAAATCCGGCCATCACAGGAGATCCTTCCGCCGCGGTCATCTGCCCGGGAATAAGCAGAGCAAGGCAGAGAATCAGCAGCAGCGCAGTTACACGTGAAAGCATAAGTGCCTCCTCATTTGTTGTACTGGATTCCGTATATCTGAGAAAATGAATTCCACAGTATTTTAACAGAGAGAAGAATACCGCAGACAAATCGGATTGTCAATCCGAAAACCAAAATTGAAACCGGCATTCTTCTGTCTGTAGATCCTGGCTTTTTCTCAGGATGGGTCCCCGCCTTATCAAGAGGTCCGCCGCTCGTCCGCGGCTGCCCCTGGCGGATGATGAAACGCTTGACATTTCCCGACTTCCTGCTATCATTTATCTGGAATCAAATGCGCTGTCGAGCCTTCACCGGCGAGGCAAATAAAGCGCATTGAGACGGGGAGATGATGGAGACTTGGCCGATCAGAGGCTGATCCGGCTGCCGGTTGAAAACACCGATCTGGCAGTAACGCTCTTCGGAATGAATGATCAGAACGCCGCGCTTTTGGAGCAGGAATGCGGCGTCTCGCTCGCCATGCGTGGGAGTGAGCTGACGCTCTCCGGCGAAGCGGAGGACGTGGAGCTGGCCCAGACCGTCATCACAAAGCTGACGGAAGCGCTTCGCCGGGGCGACGCGATCGATCGCACACGCATCCGCTATGTGATCGCGCTGGCAAGGGAAGGCAAAGCGGACATGATCGATGAAGCACTCCAGAGAGTGGTGGCGATCACCCATCGCGGAAAGCCGATTCGCTGCAAGACCCTGGGGCAGCAGACCTACGTCAAGGCCATCCGCGATCACTCGCTGACCTTCGCGGTTGGCCCCGCGGGAACAGGCAAGACCTATTTGGCCATGGCCCTCGCCGTCCTGGCACTGAAGAATAAGGAAGTCGAGCGGATTGTTCTGACCCGTCCGGCGGTTGAGGCCGGCGAGCGTCTCGGCTTCCTGCCCGGCGACCTGACGCAGAAAATCGATCCATATCTGCGGCCGCTCTATGATGCGCTCTACGATTTTATGGGTGTGGACTCCTACCAGCGCCTTGTGGAGCGCGGCACGCTGGAGATCGCGCCGCTGGCCTACATGCGGGGCCGGACGCTCTCGAACTCCTTTATCATTCTCGACGAGGCGCAGAACACGACCTCCGAGCAGATGAAAATGTTTCTGACACGGCTCGGCATGGGTTCCCGCGCCGTGGTGACAGGCGATATCACCCAAACGGATCTCCCCGCCGGAAAACGCTCCGGCCTGGCGGAGGCCATTGAGATTCTCTCCGGTATTCAGGAAATCGGAATGGTAACGCTCACAGGCAAGGACGTCGTCCGGCACGAGCTGGTCCAAAAGATCGTGGAGGCCTACGACCGCCATTCCAGGCACAGCGCAGGAGGTGAGACTGCGTGAGTAAACCTGAGCGAGGAAAGCGAGCCAAGGGCAAGAACACCGCTTTGCTGTCGAGATTGAAATCATGGTTTCATACCGCCTCGGCGAGATGCTGCTGGATCCTCCTCCTGGGCTGGATCATTCTTTCGCTTACCCTCTCGCTCGCGTGCGCGCCGGAGCGGTATGCCCTGACCGTCGGCAGCATCTCCCGCCAGACCATCGCGGCGACGAAGGACGTGGTCGATGAAATCGCCACGCAGGACGCCAAGCGAACGGCCGCCAACGCCGTGGAGCCAAGCTATCGTCTCAACGAGGGCGTTTCCGACATGGTGCTGACCACGCTCTCTCAGATATTCGATGATCTGCGCAAAGTGCAGCAGTACGGCCTCACGCTGCGGAACGAGGACGACACGCCCGATTCGGTCCGCACGCGGACCTTCTCGGACGAGGAGCTGCAGTACGCTCAGACGCTGCTCAATACGATCACGCTGAGCCGATATCAGATCATTACGCTCCTTCGCGCCGAATCCGCCGACATTGAGACCATGATCTCAACCGTCACAACGGCCGTTCAAAATTCTTTGAACACCGGCATCCGCGAGGGACGCGTCAGCGAGGCGAACAGCACGATCCGGCAGATCGTCGGCTATCGCGTCGATATCTCCCTGAACCAGAATGTGCTTACAACGGTGCTGACTGCCGCGCTTCAGCCAAACTTAGTGATCGATCAGGACGCGACGGACGCAGCCCGCCAGCGCGCCATGGACGCGGTGGAGCCGGTCGTTTACCTTCAGGGGCAAAACATCATCCGCACGGGAGAGATCATCCGGCAGAACCAATACGAGGTTGTCCGGGCGCTGGGCCTGCTGCAGGATGAGAAGGTCGATCTCTCCGCCTATGGCGGCGTCCTGATTCTGACGGCCATGGCCGTTGCGATTCTCGCGCTGCTGCTGCGGCTTCTCCTGCCCGAGGCGCTGCATGAGCCCCGCAAGACCGCCGTCATGGTCTCGGTGATCGCGATCTCCACGGCGCTCTGTGCGGTGGCGGTTAAGCTGATGCAGGTTTACTTTGCGCCGCTGGTTCTGGCAAGCATGCTCGCGACGGTGCTTTTAGGCTGGAAGGCAGGTCTGCCGGCCACCGTGACCATGGGCGTTCTGCTCACCGGCCTGGCCGCCGGCGACAGCGCCACCAGCCAGGCTCAGCTGATCAGCACACTGCTGATGCTTCTGATCGGCGGATGCTTCTCCGTTTTCTTCCTGCACGGACGGCCTCAGCGTCTGCGCACCATGGTCTGCGGCGCGCTTGTTGGCGTCATCAATATTGTCTGCCTGATCGTATTGGGTCTGATGACGTCCATCAACTATTCTGTTCTGGCTCCCGAAGCGCTCTATGCGCTCGCGGGCGGGATCATCGCCGGCATCATCTCGGTGGGATTGCAGCCGGTCTTCGAGTCCGTCTTCAACCTCGCCACGCCGAGCAAGCTGCTTGAGCTGGCGAATCCGAACCATCCGCTTCTGCGCAGGCTCCTGCTGGAGGCTTCTGGCACGTACCATCACGCCATCATTGTGGCGAATCTGGCAGAGGCGGCTGCGGAGAGGATCGGCGCAAACCCGATTCTGGCCCGGACCGGCGCCTATTTCCACGACGTCGGAAAGCTCAAGCGGCCCCAGTACTTTAAGGAAAACCAGGTGGGGGACAACCCGCTGGATGTGCCGGACCCCTATGTCGCCGCAGCCATCATCACCTCGCACACCAAGGACGGCGTTCAGCTGGCACAGAAGTATCGCCTCCCGATCGAGATCCAGCAGATCATCCAGGAGCATCACGGCGATACCCCGACCATGTTCTTCTATCACAAGGCGCTGCAGATGTCCGACGGAAAACCGGTCGACATCGCCGATTTCCGCTACGCAGGCCCGCGCCCTTCCACCAAGGAGGCGGCGATCGTCATGCTGGCCGACACCATCGAAGCGGCCGTTCGCTCCATGCCGACCCATACGCCGCAAAGCATTCAGGAGGCCATCGAGCGGCTTGTGCGCGGCAAGCTGGAAGACGGACAGCTCAGCAACTGTCCGCTGAGTCTTCGCGATATCGACGGGATCTGCGAAGCCTTTAACAAGGTTCTCAACGGCGCTTTCCACGAGCGGATCGAGTATCCCAAGACAGAAATCCCGAAGCGGGGCGCTTTCATGTCCGAGGTGGAGGAGCGCAGCGAGTCGCCCGCAGCCGAGGAAGGCAGCGAACCAGAAGCAGCGCACCCAAGTGAGGAAAACAACGGCGGCGCGTCTCCACGGGAGGAAAAGGAATGATCCTGAACTGGCAGCTTGACAGCGCCGCGGATACCTGGCTGACGTCCCTGATGCAGCATGCCGCGGATACCGCATTGAGGTGCGAGGGCGTTACGCTCCCATGCTCTGTCGATATCCGGCTCTGCAGCGACGAGGCGATCCGGGAGATCAACCGCGCTTACCGCGGCATCGACAAAGCGACGGATGTGCTCTCCTTCCCGCTGAATACCTATCCTGCGGGCCGGACGGCAGGAAACGCGCCAAAGCATCTGCAGATGAATTACGACGATGAAACCGGCGCCTGCGCGCTGGGCGATCTAATCATCTCGACAGAGCACATTCTCTCGCAGGCGAAGGAATATGGGCACAGTCCTCAGCGGGAGGCAGCCTATCTCCTGGTGCACGGGCTCTGCCACCTTTTCGGCTATGACCACATCGAGGATGACGACAAGAGAAGGATGCGTGAGATGGAGGAAAAGATTCTGTCTGAAATCGGCATCGGCCGCGATGATACGCAGATCCCGGATGAGACGCTCCTGCAGATGGCCAGAGAGATGCTGAAGCGCAGCTATTGCCCCTATTCTCATTACGCGGTCGGGGCTGCGATCCTGGCCGATGACGGGCGCGTCTTCACCGGCTGCAATATTGAGAACGCCTCCTACGGTCTGACAAACTGCGCGGAGCGAACCGCGGTATTCAAGGCTGTCAGCGAAGGCGCGACGTCTTTTACAGCCATCGCCATCGCGGCTTATGACGCCGCGCCGTGGCCGTGCGGTGCATGCCGTCAGGTGCTGAACGAGTTCGCGCCCGGCATCCGTGTTCTTGTGACCTGGGGGGATCACGTGGAGGAGGCGCCCCTCTCCACGCTGCTGCCCCATGGATTCGGCCCCAATGAATTACCGCAAACAGATCATTGAACGAGGAGTCTGCTTCATGACAAACCAGCCCAATAAGCCCGCCTTTCACTCAGGCTTTGTGACCATTGTGGGCCGCCCCAACGTCGGAAAGTCCACGCTGATGAACGCCATGATCGGCGAGAAGATCGCCATCGTCTCCCCGCGTCCTCAGACAACCCGCAACCGCCTGATGGGCATTCTGACCAGCGATGACAGCCAGATCGTTTTTTTGGATACGCCCGGCATTCACCAGCCGAGAACACAGCTCGGCGACTATATGATGAAAGCCGTCAAGGACGCGCTGGACGGGATGGACGCCCTGGTCGTCCTGGTGGATGCGTCGAACGTGACCGAGCGCGATCTCAAGATCGCGGACGAGATGGCCGCGCAGCATGGCCCCAAGCTGCTCGTCCTGAACAAGATCGATCTCAAACCCCGCGAAGCGCTGCTCGCCGAAATGGCCCGCTTCAACGGAAAGGGCTTCGACGCCATCATCCCGGTCAGCGCGAAAACCGGCGACGGGCTGGAGGAGCTGAAGTGCGAGCTGATTCGCGTTCTGCCGGAGGGACCGAAGTATTTCCCGGACGACGCCATTACCGATCAGCCCGAGCGTCTTCTGTGCGCGGAGCTGATACGGGAGCAGGCGCTGCGGCACCTGCGCGACGAGGTGCCCCATGGCATCGGCGTGGAAATGATGCGGATTCAGGATGCCCGCGAAGGGCTGACCGAGATCGATGCGACCCTCTACTGCGAGAAGGACACGCATAAGGGCATCATCATCGGACGCGGCGGCGCGATGCTCCGGGAGATCGGAACCGACGCGCGCCGCGAGATCGAGCGGCTACTCGGCACGCACGTGAATCTGAAGCTGTGGGTAAAGGTCCGCCCGGACTGGCGAAACCGGAAAGAGGATCTCAAGAACCTGGGCTATGACTGATCCTCGGATCGTTTGGGCAGCAAAACCGCAAGGAGATACAAACGTGGCAGACTACCGTTTGATGAACGAAAGAATCGAAGCGATGCTGGAGCAGGTTCAGAAAGCACCGCGCTATACGGGCGGCGAGATGAACGCCATCCGAAAGCCATGGGACAGTGTCAGGCTGCACTATGGTTTCTGTTTCCCGGACACCTATGAAGTCGGCATGAGCCACCTCGGCATGAAGATTCTCTACGGCCTTGTCAACCAGGAACCGGATCAGCTGTGCGAGCGTTTTTTCATGCCCTGGCTGGACATGAAAGAGCTGATGGAGAAAGAGCACGTGCCGCTCTTCTCGATGGAGAGCCGGATGCCGCTGTGTGACTTTGACATGATCGGTTTCACGCTGCAGTATGAGATGAGCTATTCCAACATCATCGCCATGCTGCGCCTGGGGAACGTCACGGAGCTGGCCTCCGAACGCGGGCGGGATGAACCGATTGTGGTCGCCGGGGGACCCTGTGCTTTCAATCCTGAGCCGCTTGCGGATTTTATCGACGCGTTCATGATCGGAGACGGCGAGGAGGTTACGCTGGAGGTCACCGCAGCGGTTCGCGACTGGAAGCCCAGCGGCGAGCCCAGGGAAACCCTGTTTAAAAAACTGGCCGGCATCCACGGTGTCTATGTGCCGAGCCTGTACGACGTGCGCTACGCGGACGACGGCACCGTGACAGAGATCGTTCCCAATTGTCCCGAGGCGCCCGCTTCCGTTCCGCGCTGCGTTGTGACGGATCTCGACGGCGCTTACTATCCGCGCAGCTTTCCGGTTCCGTACACGGAAGTGGTATTTGACCGGATCATGCTGGAAATCATGCGCGGCTGTACGCGCGGATGCCGATTCTGCCAGGCGGGCATGATTTACCGGCCGGTCCGTGAGCGCAGCCTGGAGACGCTGCGCAGCCTCGCGATGGATTTGGAGCGCGCAACCGGCTATGAGGAGATCTCCCTCTCCAGCCTCTCCTCCGGCGACTATACCTGTCTGCCTGAGCTGATTCGCGCCCTGATGCGCGACATGTCGAAGGAGCGGGTGAGTATTTCGCTGCCTTCCCTGAGAATCGACAGCGTGCTGAAAGAGTCCCTTGAGGAGACGCAGAAAGCCAAGAAGACCTCTCTGACTTTTGCACCGGAGGCGGGAACCCAGCGCCTGCGCGATGTGATCAACAAGGGCGTGACGGAAGCGGATCTGATCGAGAAGGTGACCGACGCTTTCATGGGCGGCTGGTCCTCTGTCAAGCTCTATTTCATGATTGGCCTGCCGACCGAGACCTACGAAGACCTGGACGGCATCGTCGATCTGGCGCAGAAGGTCGTTCGCTGTTACTTCTCGGTTCCGAAAGACAAGCGGGCCAAGGGCCTGCGCGTCACCGTTTCGGCCTCAAGCTTTGTACCCAAGCCCGTCACCCCGTTCCAGTGGGAGCCGCAGGATACGCAGGAGACGCTGAAGGCCAAGCAGGCCTACCTGAAAGAAAAGTTTCGCGGCGTAAAAGGCGTGAATTTCAACTATCATACGCCGGAGCTGAGCTATCTCGAGGCGTGCTTTTCTCGCGGAGACCGTCGGATTGGGAGCGTCCTTCGGGCCGCGGCGGATCTCGGCTGCATTCTCGACGGCTGGAGCGACGTCTTCTCCTTTGAGCGCTGGATGAAAGCCTTTGAAATCGCAGGTCTTGATCCGGAGTGGTACGCCTACCGCCGCCGCGAAAAGGACGAGCGGCTGCCGTGGGAGATTATCGACAGCGGCATCGACCGCCGCTTTCTGTGGCATGAATACGAAAAGGCGCTTCAGGAGAAGACCACCAGGGACTGCCGTCAAGGCTGCAACGGCTGCGGTCTGAACAGATGGAAGGGGGTGTGTGCCATTGCGGATGCTGGCCACATTTCGCAAGGATGAACGCATCCGGCACATTGGACATCTCGATATTCTCCGCGCGATGCAGCGCGCCCTGCGGCGCAGCGGCATCCCGGCGGATTATTCCAAGGGATTCAACCCCCATATGCTGCTGACCTTTGCCTCCGCGCTCTCGGTGGGCGCGGTCGGGCAGCGGGAGATCATGGAGGTCTCATTGGCAGGCGAGATCGAACCCGAGGAATTCATGACCAGACTCAACGCGGCGCTCCCGCCCGAGATGCAGCTGACCTCCGCCAGACTGATCGAGGATACCCACCCCGCGACCATGTCCATGGTAAGCGCGGCGCGGTATCATATTGCCCTGCCGGACGGAGACAGAAAGCTCATTGAGGAGAAGCTCTCAGCCTATCTTGAACAGACCGAAATCATCACGGACCGCAAAACCAAGAGCGGCATCAAGCCCTGTGATATTCGTCCGCTGATTTACGACCTGAGGGTAGAGGACGACGGACTGTTTGCGGAGCTGGCGCTGACAGAGCGGGAGAGCTGCAAACCCGCCATGCTCCTGACAACGCTCTATGCCTTTGCTGGACTTGAACCGGGCCGCTGCCGGATCATCAGGACGGCGCTGTTGGGGACCGACGCTTCCGGTCGCCGCGTCCCGCTGGAGGACCTGTGATGCGGGAGATACTTGTCAGCCGCGCATCGCCCCGTGAGATCGCCGTGATGGAGAACGGCCGGCTCTGCGAGTATATGCGGGGAAAGGACTCTACAGTGCGCAGTGCCGGAGATCTCGTTCTGGGCCGGGTTGAGCGGGTCATCTCCGGGATGGATGCCGCCTTCGTCTCCATCGGCGAGGAGAGGAATGGGTTTCTTCCGCTGAAGGAGAAAAGCGACAGCTTTCATGGGGAGGCGCGTCTCCGCTCAGGCGACCGCGTGCTTGTTCAGATCATAAGGGAGGCGCACGGCGAGAAGGGCGCCTTTCTGAGCCGCGATTGTGCGCTCAAGGGCGAATATGTCCTGTACATGCCGATGAACCGTTTCGTCGGCGCGTCGGCGAAAATGGAGGCCCCATGCGCCGACCGGTGGCGTCAATGGGGCCGGGAGAGAGCTGCCGGGCAATTCGGCCTGGTGATGCGGACCGCGTGTCAAACCGCGGAGTCTGATGCAGTCGATGCTGAGATCGCGCAGCTGCAGCATACCTGGCAGCAGCTCTCCAAAGCCGCCTCCGCCGCGCCCGTCGGCGCCGTTCTCTTGTCGGAGAAGGATGCCATGCTGGAGAATCTCATGAAGGACTATCTCCCGCGTGGGGTGGACGCCGTCATCACAGACGATCCCTCCATTGTGGAAGCGGTTGGATCGATGTGTCCGGTCCGGCTGGTTGAAGCCGATCCGCTTCAGACCGCAGGCGTACCTGAGAAGCTTCACGAGGCGATGCAGAGAAGGGTTTGGCTGAAAAGCGGCGCAAATCTTGTCATCGACGAGTGTGAAGCGCTGACCGTCATCGACGTAAACACGGCCAAGTTCACCGGGAAGCAGCGCATGGAGCAAAACCTGACAAAGGTCAACCGGGAAGCCTGCGCGGAGATCGCACGGCAGGTTCGCCTGCGCGCGCTGGGCGGCATTTTGATCATCGATATGATCGATATGACGGAGGAGCGGGATCGCGAGGCGGTCCTGACCGCGCTTCGGGAAGCGTTTGCGCAGGATCGGGAAAAGACGGTGATCCACGGCTATACCAGCCTCGGACTGATCGAAATGACGCGCAGACGGACGCGGATCTCCCTTCGGGAGATGATGGAGCAGAGCAAAAAACGCTCAAAAGTTGAAGCATAGAAGGAGTCAGACCATGGCGGAGCGCAACAATGTGCAGGTCACGCCTGTCCAGATCGAAGAACAGCGCAGCTGGATGGCGCAGGTGCGGGACATGAAGGAGCGTCCACGCACCTACCACATCGTCACCTACGGCTGTCAGATGAACGCGCATGACAGTGAAAAGCTTGCCGGCATGCTCGAGGAAATGGGTCTCCAGCCGGCAGAGGCTCGCGAGGAAGCGGATTTTGTGCTCTTCAACACCTGTTGCGTCAGGGACAACGCGGAACGCCGCGCGCTGGGGAATGTGACATGGCTGAAGGAAGTGCGCAAGCAGCGCCCCAATCTGATGATCGGCGTATGCGGATGCATGGTCCAGGAGCCCGGCATGGCGGAGAAGCTGATGAAGCAATACCGCTTTGTGGACCTCGCCTTCGGCACCTCGAATCTGTATCGCTTCCCTGAGCTTTTTGCACGTGCGATTGAGCAGCGGCGGCCTTTGGTCGACGTGGAGGAGGAAGACAGCATCGCGGAGGGTCTGCCGGTGCGCAGGCTTCGCCGCGACGCCGCGTATCTGACCATTATGTACGGCTGTGACAACTTCTGTTCCTATTGCATTGTCCCCTATGTCAGAGGCAGAGAGCGCTCCCGGCGCATGGAGGATATTCTCCGCGAGGCTCAGGGCCTGAAGGACAGCGGCGTGAAGGAGATCATGCTGCTGGGGCAAAACGTCAACAGCTACGGAAAGGGCTCCGGAACCGATTTCCCGACGCTGCTGCGCGAAATCGACGCGCTGGGGATAGAGCGGATCCGCTTCATGACCTCCCATCCCAAGGATCTCTCGGACGAGCTGATCCAGGCCATGGCGGACTGCCGCCATGTGTTGCCTCAGTTTCACCTTCCGGTACAGTCCGGGAACAATGAGATCCTTCGACAGATGAACCGGCAATACACCAGAGAGGTCTATCTGAACCGTGTCCGATCGCTCCGCGAGGCGGTGCCGGGGATCGGCCTCTCCACGGACATCATCGTCGGATATCCGGGGGAGACGGAAGCGCAGTTTGAGGATACGCTGTCTCTGGTCGATGAGGTTGGATATGACTCCGCCTTCACATTCATCTATTCGCCGCGCACGGGGACGAGAGCCGCGGGGCTGCCAGGACAGATCCCGGGCGAAATCAGCACAGCCCGGATCCAGCGCCTGATCGCGCTGCAGGAAAAAAGGCAGCGCGAAAGGATGGCCCGCTTCATGGATCAGACAGAGCGCGTATTGGTCGAGGGATTGTCAAAGCGGTCTGACCGTCAGGTCTCCGGGAAAGGCGAGCACGGGATTTCGATCACCTTTACTGGCGACGAGACGGATATCGGGCAGATTGTATCCGTCCGAATCACGGGGCAGAAAAACAACACGCTGTTGGGTGAACGTATACAGCTTGCGTAGCTAAACCTATCAACTGCGCAGGTGCGGCGGAAAATGGATTTGCCGCCGCGTGAGGTGATTTGGATGGAGATGGATACCCGAAAAAACCTGGCTGAGCTGATGGCCAAGGTGACGCCGATGATGAAGCAGTACCTTACCATCAAGGCGGAGCATCAGGACAGCATCCTGATGTACAGGCTGGGTGATTTCTACGAGATGTTTTTTGAGGACGCGCTCACCGCGTCCCACGTTCTTGAACTGACGCTGACCGGACGCGACTGTGGGATGGAGGAGCGCGCACCGATGTGCGGCGTTCCCTACCATGCGCTGAATACCTACCTTGAGCGGCTGCTGTCTCAGGGCTACAAGGTGGCGGTCTGCGAGCAGATGGAGGATCCGGCTACCGCCAAAGGGCTCGTTGCCCGCGATATTGTCCGAATCTTTACACCGGGCACCATCAACGACCCCGGCATGCTCGACGAACGGGTGCAGCAGTATCTTCTCTGCGTCTGCTTTAAGGGAAATCTGACCGGTCTTGCATGGGTTGACGTCTCAACCGGCGAGTTTGCCGTGCGGGAACTCGCGGAGCCGCAAAAGCTGCCAGATGAAATCACACGCCTCGCCCCCAAGGAGATGATTACGAACAATCTGACCCTGCTGCGCGACGCGGCGGGGCAGACCTCGATCTTCTCCTCCGAGCAGCCGGCGGCATGGTTCAGCTTCCAGAACGCGTCAGAGGCCCTCTGTGACCATTTTCACCTGACTGATCTGACCGCCCTCGGCCTGGCGGAGGACTACCGCGCCGCCGCCTGCGCCGCCGGGGCGCTGATGAAGTATCTCAACACGACGCAGAAGCAATCCCTGGAGCATATCACCGCGCTGCGCCTGGACATGGGACGTCAGGTCATGCTGCTGGACCGAGCCACACGCCGCAACCTGGAGCTGACGGAAAGCCTGCGGGGCCACACCCGAAGGGGCTCCCTGCTCTGGCTGCTTGATCAGACCTCGACGGCCATGGGCGGGCGCCTTCTGCGCAGCTGGCTGGAGGAGCCGCTGCTGGATTCGGGCGCGATTCAGACCAGGCTGGACGCCGTGGAGGAATTGACGCGACAGCACATTCTGACCATGACGCTCGCCACCGAGCTGAAAGAAGTCTATGATATCGAGCGCCTGTTGAGCAAGGTCTCCTATCGGACACTGAACGCGCGGGACTGTCTGGCGCTGATGCACTCCATGGAACGCATTCCGGGCATCCAAAGCATGCTGGGATCCGCCAGCGCGGCACTGCTTGCCGAGATCCGCAGCAAAATGGATCCGCTGCATGATATCTGCCAGCTGCTGGAAAGCGCGATTCATCCAGAACCGCCCATCACCATCACGGATGGCGGCATCATCCGCGACGGGTACTCCGCTCAGCTGGACGAGTACCGTTCCGCCGCGACAGACGGGAAAAAATGGGTTCTCGAGATGGAGCAGCGCGAGCGCGACGAGACAGGCATACGAAATCTGCGCATCCAGTACAACCGTGTATTCGGGTATTATATAGAGGTCACCAAATCCTATTTGGACATGGTTCCAGAGCGCTATATCCGCAGGCAGACCCTCGCCAACGCGGAGCGATATGTCACGCCGGAACTGAAGGAGCTGGAGACCAAAATCGTCGGTGCGCAGGAGCAGGCTGTGCGGCTCGAACAGCAGCTGTTCAGCGAGATCCGGGAAAAGCTCCTGGCCCAAATCGCCAGAATCCAGCAGACGGCACAGCAGCTGAAAACGCTGGATGCGTTGCAGTCATTGGCCCAAACCGCGATCGCGCATCACTATGTACGGCCAGAGATTTCCGAGGACGGTACCTTGGAGATCATCGGCGGGCGGCATCCCGTGGTGGAGGTCTCCCTGAATGAGGACAGCTTTGTGCCTAACGACACATTGATGAACGCCTCCGACGCCCGCATGATGATTCTTACGGGTCCGAACATGGCCGGCAAATCGACCTACATGCGCCAGGTTGCGCTGATCGCGCTGATGGCGCAGATCGGTTCCTTTGTCCCGGCGCAGTCCGCGAAACTTCCCGTGATGGATCGCATCTTTACCAGAATCGGCGCATCGGACGATCTGGCCAGCGGACAGTCAACCTTCATGGTTGAAATGTCCGAGACGGCCAATATTCTCAGAAGCGCAACGCCAAATTCTCTGATTATTTTAGATGAGATCGGCCGCGGCACCTCCACGTTCGACGGCCTCGCAATCGCGTGGGCTGTCGTAGAGTATCTGCTCAACCGTTGCGGCGCCAAGACCCTGTTCGCGACACACTATCATGAGCTCTCGGAGCTCGAAGGTCATCTGCAGGGCGTACGCAACTACCGCGTGCTGGTGAAGGAGCACGGCGACAGCGTGATCTTTCTTCGCCGGGTGGAGCGCGGGGGTGCGGACAAGAGCTATGGCGTATATGTGGCGCGCCTGGCCGGCGTTCCAAACGAGGTTGTGATGCGCGCGCATGAGATCCAGGCGCATCTGGAGGTCAGCGAGATCGGCGGGAATCAGATCGGCAAGAGCATTCTCGGCGAGGAGAAGGCCGATGAGAAAAACCAGCAGCTGGATTTGTTCAGCTATAAGCAGACCGAGCTAATTGACGAGCTGAAAGCGCTGGACGTAAACGCGCTGACGCCGATGGACGCCATCAATCAGTTGTTTCTTCTCCGGGAGAAAGCGCGCAAATTGTGAAAACAGGTGATGAATCGATGCCGAGCGCAATCCGAAAGCTTTCTGATGAGATCATCGGCAAGATCGCGGCAGGGGAGGTCGTGGAGAGACCGGCCGCCGCGATCAAGGAGCTGGTGGAAAACAGTCTGGACGCAGGCGCGAGCGCTGTCACGGTGGAGATCCGGGACGGCGGCATCACCTATATCCGCGTGACAGATAACGGCTCTGGAATTCCGACACGAGACATCCGCATGGCGTTTGAGCGTCACGCGACCAGCAAAATCAGCGGCGAGAAGGATCTGGCCGCGATCGACACGCTGGGCTTCCGCGGAGAGGCGCTTGCATCCATCGCCGCGGTCAGCCGTGTCACCTGCACCACAAGAACCGCGGATGAGGACACAGGCATCAAGGTTGTCAACGAGGGCGGCCAGATCCTATCCATCGATGAGTCCGCCTGCGCGCAGGGGACCACATTCATCGTTCGGGATCTTTTCAGCAACGTGCCTGTCCGATTGAAGTTTCTGAAAAAGCCGGTGACAGAAGCCGGCTATGTCACCGATCTGATGATGCGCCTGATCCTGTCCCGGCCGGATATCTCCTTCCGCCTGATCAACCAGGGCAAAACCGTCTACCGCTCTGCGGGAGACGGAAAGCTCTCGTCGGCCGTATTCGAGGTTTATGGTTCCGAGATGCTCAAAAGCATGCGGGAAGTGAAGGGCAATCAGGGCGGCATCCTGCTGAACGGTTACGTTGGCATCGGCGAAAGCGGCCGAGGCAACCGAGCGAATCAGTCCTTCTTTATCAACGGACGCTATACCCGCTCGTCACTGCTCTCCACCGCGGTGGAGGAGGCCTGCCGCGAGCGCGTGATGATCGGCAAGTTTCCCACTTGCGTCCTGCATCTCACGATGCCGTATGAGGCAGTCGACGTCAACGTCCATCCGAACAAGCTGGAGGTCCGCTTCCAGAATGAGCGAGGCGTAGCCGAGGCGGTTGATACGCTTATTCGGGAAGCGCTTCAGGACCGGGATGCCTTTGAGCACCCGGTCCCGATGTCGCTTGTCTCCGAGCCTTCCAAGCCGTCGATACCCGTTCGCGTTGAGGCGTCCGCCGAGCCGCTGGCCCGTCAGCAGCAGGATTTGGCCGTCAAAAGCGAGCAAAGCACCGCATCAAAACCGACTCCGGTACTTTTTGAGCATTCCGAACCGCGTGCGCCGATCGGCGGCACCGCGATACTGAGGACGCAGCAAGCGGATTCATTTGTACGGACGCCGACACTTCCACAGCCGGCGATCCCATCGGCGCCCAAAGACCCAGCCTCCAGCGCTGAGACCGGCGATTCGGCGCAGCAAGACCACGCTCAGCCTCCTGTCGTTCAGGAACAATCGTTTCTCGCAGATGAAAAGCCACCAATGCGCATCATCGGCGTCGTAATGAAAACCTACATCCTTGTTGAGTATGCCGACCATTTGATGATCATCGATCAGCACGCGGTCCATGAACGGTTGCTCTATGAGCGTATGATGAAGGCCTACGACACGCAGCAGGCCGGGCAGGAGCTTCTGGTTCCGCTGATTGTCCCGGTGACGAAGCGGGAGATCCAGACACTGAACGAGAACGAGGAGCTTCTGAAAAGAATCGGGTTTGAAATCGAGCTTTTCGGCGAGCACGAGCTTGCGGTCCGTGCGATTCCGATGATCTTAGGTCAGCCTCAGACCGCCGCCTATCTTCATGAGGTATTGGATCAGCTCAGCTCGGAGCGACTCTCGTTCAGCCTCGAGCGCCGCCGCAGCCAGATTCTCCAGACCGCCTGCAAGCACGCGGTGAAGGGCGGCGAAGACCTCAGCGAAGCGGACATCCGCTCGCTGGTCGAGCAGATGATCGAGCAAAAAGTGACACCGACCTGTCCGCACGGCCGTCCGCTGGTGGTATCCATCTCCAGGACGGAGCTTGAACGCAAATTCAAGCGAATACAGGATTGAGCATATGAGCGATCAGAAAACCATCTGGATACTGACAGGGCCGACCGCCTGCGGAAAAACAGCGCTGTCTCTGGCCATTGCTAGGCGTTTCGACGCCGAGATCGTTTGCATGGACTCCATGCAGATCTACCGCGATATGGATATCGGCACCGCGAAGCCGACCGCCGAGGAGAGGGCCGTCGCCCCGCATCACATGCTTGACATCGTCGACCCGTCGGATACCTACTCTGTCGCGCAATGGGTAGAGGATGCCAGCAAGGTCATCCGCGGCATCCAGCGCCGCGGCAAGCGGGCGCTCCTGGTTGGCGGTACCGGCTTTTATCTTCGGGCGCTGCGCCAGCCCATGTCGATGGGCATGATCAGCGGGGATGAAGCGCTGCGCGGAGAGCTTGAGCAGCTGGATTCGGAGAGCCTGCACGCCATGCTGGCTGAGGCGGATCCGGAGACCGCGGCGCGCCTCCACGTCAACGACCGCCGCCGCGTCATACGGGCGCTTGAGGTCGGCCGTTTGACCGGCGTTCCCTTCTCCCGGCAGCCCCAGAGCCCATCGCCCGCGCCCTTCCCGAGCCGGTGCGTGGTGCTGAATATGCCCCGGGAAAGCCTCTATCAGCGCGTAAATCAGCGCGTGGATCAGATGATGGCGGACGGACTTCCCGATGAGGTCAGCATGCTGCTGCAGCGCGGACTGACCGCGAACCATCAGTCCATGAAGGCGATCGGGTATAAAGAACTGATTCCATGTATCACCGACGGCTTTCCGCTCGAATCGGCTGTGGACGCCATCAAGCAGGCATCGAGGCACTATGCCAAGCGGCAGCTCACCTGGTTCAGGAGAGAGGCAGATACGACCTGGATCCAGGCGGATCAGCCGGACGCGCTGGAGAACACCATCAAAGTATTCACGGAGGAACCCTCATGACGTCAAAAGAACGCATCGAACAGGCGGAGCACGACCTGCAGCCGCTCTTTGCATCCATTGATCAGAAAGAGTACCGTCTGACCGCAAAAGTGCTGAAATCCTTCAGCGATCACGGCGTTGCTGTTCGTCATTTTGCGCCGACAGCGGGATATGGTTATGACGACATCGGGCGCGACACGCTCGAGGCAATCTACGCCGATCTCTTTGGGACGGAGGCGGCGCTGGTTCGACCCTCTGTGGCCAGCGGTACCGCAGCGCTGTCTCTGACATTGTTCGGACTTACCAAACCCGGCGAGCACATCCTCTCCGCCACCGGCACGCCCTATGACACGCTCATCGGGATTCTGGGACACAAGGGGGAGGTCCCGCCGCCCGGCTCGCTGCGGGAATACGGGGTCGAATACAGCGAGGTCCCCCTCTCGGATGACGGCGCCATTGATCTGGAGGCCGTCGAGCGGGCGATCCGGCCCAACACAAGCCTTGTGATCGCACAGCGCAGCCGCGGCTACGCGCTGCGGCCCTCGCTGATGCCGGAAGCCTTCGCACCGCTGGCGAAACTGCTCCATGAGAAGTATCCTCGCATTCGCCTGATGGTTGACAATTGCTACGGCGAGTTCGTCCGCGACTCGGAGCCCACCCATTGGGGCGCGGATGTCTGTGTCGGGAGCCTGATCAAGAACCCCGGCGGCGGACTCGCGCCGACGGGCGGCTACATCTGCGGAACACAGGAGGCTGTGGACCGCGTCGCATGGAGGCTCACCGCGCCGGGGCTGGGGCGTGAGCTCGGCTCCTATGCCGCCGGGTATCAGCTCTATTATCAGGGTCTTTTCATGACGCCGCACACCGTCGCTCAGGCGCTCAAAACCGCCTGCCTGACAGCCAGGGTCTTTGAGAATCTGGAAATCCCAACCATCCCGCCGTCGACAGAGCCGCGGGCTGATATCATTCAGGCTATTCAGTTTGAAACACCGGAGCGCCTGGTCCGCTTTTGCCAGGGGATCCAGTCCGCCTCACCCGTCGACTCCATGGCGCTCCCCGAGCCCTGGGACATGCCAGGCTATGAGGATCAGGTCGTCATGGCTGCCGGCACCTTCGTTCCAGGTGCTTCGATTGAGCTCAGCGCAGACGGCCCTATGCGTCCGCCGTACACCGCCTACATGCAGGGGAGTCTGACCTATGGGCACGGCAGACTCGCGCTCGCGATGGCGCTGGATCACATGGCAAAAGGCGGCACAATTTCGCTGTGATTCTTGACAAAGCGAATTCCCAATTCTATAATTGACCTCAGTGGCAGGACGTTATACCCTGAACGTGAAATAAGGAGGTTGTCCCCATGGAAGTACGTGAACTGGAAAAGGTGGCGAAACAGGTTCGCCGAGACATTATCATCATGACAAACAAGGCCGGCGCAGGCCACCCGGGCGGATCTTTATCCTGCACGGACGCACTGGTGGCGCTCTATTTTGACGTGATGAAGGGCGTCGATCCGGCTGATGATAAGAACCCGAATCGGGATCGCTTCGTGCTCTCCAAAGGTCACGCCGCTCCGGCGCTCTATGGCACCCTCTGCGAGCGCGGGTTCTTCGGCCGCGAAGAGTTTGACAAGTTCCGTCAGCTTCACGGGATTCTGCAGGGCCATCCGGACATCAAGAAATGCCCCGGTGTGGATGCCTCCACCGGTTCGCTCGGACAGGGCATCTCCATCGCGGTTGGCATGGCGCTGGGCGCCAAGCACACCGGGAATCCGTGTCATGTCTACACCATGATCGGCGACGGCGAGAGCGACGAGGGTCTGGTGTGGGAGGCCTCCATGGCTGCCGCGCACTATAAGCTGGATAACCTGACGGTCATCCTGGACCATAACGGTATGCAGATCGACGGCACGAATGATCAGGTCATGTCTCTGGGCGATGTCTGGGCGAAATTCCAGGCCTTCGGATACGATATGATCGAGGTCAAGGACGGCAACGATATGCAGCAGGTGCTGGATGCCCTCCGCGCGCCCGCGTGCCCCGGCAAACCCCGGTTTATCCTGCTTCAGACCCTGAAGGGCAAGGGCGTTTCCTTCATGGAGGGACAGGTTGGCTGGCACGGAAAGGCCCCGAACAACGAGCAGGCCGCGCAGGCGCTGAAAGAATTGGAGGATTGAGCCATGTCTAGCAATATCAAAGCAATTCCGACGGGGGAGAAGGAATCCGTCCGTGTCGCCTACGGCAAAGCGCTCGTCAAGCTGGGGGAGAAGAACGAGAAGGTGGTCGTGCTGGACGCCGATCTGGCGCAGGCGACGATGACCAACGCCTTCCAGAAGGCTTTCCCGGCGCGTCATTATGACTGCGGCATCGCCGAGGCCAATATGGTGGACATAGCTGCCGGCATGAGTACGATGGGCCTGATTCCCTTTTGCTCCACGTTCGCGGTTTTTGCCGGCCGCAGCTATGATCAGATCCGCAACGGCGTCTGCTATCCGAAGTTCAACGTAAAGTTCGGCTTCTCCCACGCGGGCATCACCCTTGGCGAGGACGGCGGCTCCCATCAGGCCATCGAAGACCTGGCGCTGATGCGCGTTTTGCCGAACATGACGGTCTTCGCGCCCAGCGATGCGAATGAGTGCTATCAGTGCGTTGAGGCCGCCGCCGAGATCGATGGCCCGGTCTACATCCGCACCGCGCGCCTGGCCTCGCCTGTTTATGAAGCTCGCCCCTTCGAGGTCGGCAAGGGACAGGTCATCAAGGAAGGCAAGGATTGCGTGATCTTCACCTGCGGCATCATGCTCGAACACACGCTCGAGGCTGTCCAGCGTCTGCAGGAGCAGGGAGTGGACGCGGCGCTTGTACACTTCCATACCATCAAGCCCTTTGACAAGGAACTCGCGCTGGCCTGGGCGCTCAAAACGGGTCACGTCTTCACTGTCGAAGAGCACTCCGTCATCGGCGGCCTGGGCGACGCCGTTGCGGATGCCATCTGCGGAAAAGGTGCCTTCACCTTCCAGAAGATCGGCATTGACGATGTCTTCGGGCAGAGCGGAAAGCCCGCCGATCTCCTGAAGGAATATGGTCTGGATGGAGAATCCATTGCCAGCAAGATTCTGGCGAAGTGACCTGATCACAAACCGGCATCCGGCTTTGGGCCGGGTGCCGGTGTTTGAAGAGGGAAGATGGCACAGTATACATTTATTGTCAATCCCTGCGCAGGCGGCGGGCACGCACTCGAGGTTGAGCAAAAGCTCAAGGAAGCTGTTGACAGCCTGAACCTCTCGGCAGTCTTTCTGCACTCCGAGCAAGTGGGGCACGCGAGGCGGCTTGCGCAGGAGGCCGCTGCGGCCGGCTCGGAAACGGTGATCTCGGTCAGCGGAGACGGGACCAACCATGAAGTTGCGGAAGGCATCCTGGGAACTGAAACGGCCATGGGCGTGATCCCCGCGGGGACGGGAAACGACCTGATCAAGACCATGGGCATCCCGAAGGAACCCGTCAAGGCCCTCCGCCATCTGCTGGATCATCCTCCGAGGAAGATGGATGTCGGCCGCGTCAACGACAGACTGTTCATGAATGTCTGCGGAACCGGCTTTGACGTCTCCGTGCTGGATCAGGCGGAGCGATACAAGCAGCGTATGCGCGGCCTGATGCCCTACCTGATGGGGCTGATTTCGGCCATCCGCGGGAACGAGCCGATTCAAGTGCAGCTTTCCGTGGACGGCGGCGCTTTTCATGACGAGAAAGTCCTGATTCTCTCCGTCGCCAACGGCCGATACATCGGCGGTGGAATTCCCATCTGCCCCGCCGCCGACATGTCGGACGGCATGCTGGATCTGGTTCAGGTGGAGGCGGTTGACCGCAGGTCAATCCCTCGTTATCTTCCCGGTCTGATGAGAGCGAAAATTCTTGATTTCAAGATTACAAAGCATCAGCTCTGTCGGCACGTCTGCATTCGTTCCAAGGGGATGCGAATCCAGCTTGACGGTGAAATCGTATCGATGGACGAGGCGGATTTTGAGATTCTTCCCGGCGCGCTTCGCGCCAGATGGTAAGAAACAGAAATTGGTTTGTAGGAGGTAGATACCCATGGCAGGTATTGGGAACTCGGTCAAAAGCGCTGTCATGAAGGGTATGGAGGCCATTGGCAGCGCAGCATCCAGCCTTGCGAGCAGTACGCAGTATCGTGTCGCTGAGATGAATCTGAGCAATCAGCGGAAGGAGATCCTGGACGGCTTTGGTCAGAAAGCCTATCAGCTCTGGCAGGAGGGAGCCTCCTTCCCGCCCGAGCTGGAGGAACAGCTGAAGCAGGTGTCCATCATCACGGAACAGCTTAAGCAGATGCGCAGCGACCGGATCAAGGCCCAGTCGTCCAATGAGAGTGTGCCGACCCTGCAACTGGACGTGAAGCCTGAGACGGCTAACGACTCGGATTCTGCCGAGGATCAGCCAGCTGAAGCCGAGCCGCAGCTTGTGCTTCACGGCGAGGAGAAGGGAAACAAGCCTGAGGAGACGCCTGCGCTGGTGCTCCCGGAGCAGCGCGCGGAAGAAGCGCTGCGCGAGATGCAGCAAATCGTCGATGAGCAGACGCAGCGCGTCAGCGAGGCGGGCGAGGCCGCCGCAAAAGCCATCGACGAGGTGGTCCATTCTCTGGATTGATCCGCCGTGATCCAATAGCTTTGTGAAGGGGCGTGGTTCCACGTCTCTTTTTGTGAGAATTCATCGCTTAAGGCAAGGTTTTTTGCTTGACAAGCCCAAGAATATGAGTATACTATCTCCGTCAAGCGGTTTTGCTTGACATGGAGGACGCACGAATGCACAGAGAGTTGGATGAGAAGGTCGAGCTGGCATGGCTCAGTTCCTTCTATGGTCCGCTGCTGACGGATGCACAGCGTGAGAAGCTCTCCCAGTATTGCGAGGAGGATCTGTCCGTAACCGAGATCGCTTCGATGGAGGGCGTCAGCCGGCAGGCGATCCATGAAATGATCTCGCGCTCGGGCGAAAAGATGCGGTCCATGGAGGCAAAGCTGCACCTCGCGAAACGATTCAGCGATATGGAGATG
Organism: uncultured Clostridia bacterium; assembly: GCA_947165425.1. GTDB lineage: Bacteria > Bacillota > Clostridia > Christensenellales > Aristaeellaceae > RUG11272. The sequence goes on along the minus strand of CAMVAJ010000001.1, from coordinate 119,693 downwards.
GAGCTTGTCCGGTGCGCCAATGCGCTCAAAGCGGGAGACACAACTCAGGCGCTGGAACTTATCAATACAATGATCGCCCGGGAAACCTCGATGGATCAGGAAGAATCATCATGATTTCTTCACTCTGGCGGTGAACAGGAGGAAAAAATGGCCTTTGAAGGCTTGAGCGCAAAACTGCAGAACGCGCTGAAAAAAATGACGGGCAAAGGCCGTCTCTCTGAACAGGATGTCAAGGAAGGCATGCGCGAAGTCCGCATGGCGCTTCTGGAAGCCGACGTTAACTATGCCGTTGCAAAAGACTTTATCAAACGCGTCACCGAGAAGTGCAACGGCCAGGAGGTTCTGTCTTCCCTCACGCCCGGTCAGCAGGTGATCAAGATTGTCAACGAAGAGATGACCGCCTTAATGGGCGGAGGCATCTCAAAGCTGACCTGGTCTTCCTCTGTGCCGACCATCTATATGCTCTGCGGTCTGCAGGGCGCCGGCAAAACCACCATGGCCGCCAAATTAGCCGGATGGCTGATTAAACAGGGTAAAAAGCCCATGCTGGCCGCCTGTGATATCTATCGCCCCGCCGCGATCAAGCAGCTGCAGGTGGTCGGCGAGCAGGTCGGCGCAAGGGTCTATCAGAACGGGACGCAGGATCCGGTCAAAACCGCCCAGGAAGCGGTACAGCAAGCGAGATACTTCGGCTGCGATGTGCTGATCATCGATACAGCGGGCCGTCTGCATATCGATACGGAGCTGATGGACGAGCTCGACCGGATCAAAACCGCGCTGAAGCCGCAGGAGATTCTGCTGGTCGTCGACGCGATGACGGGTCAGGACGCCGTCAATGTGGCGACCGCCTTCAACGAGAAGCTCTCCGTCGACGGCGTCATTCTCACAAAGCTGGATGGCGATACCCGCGGCGGCGCCGCGCTCTCCGTTCGTCAGGTAACCGGCAAGCCCATTAAGTTCAGCGGCGTTGGGGAGAAGCTGACCGATATCGAGCCCTTCTACCCCGACCGTATGGCAAGCCGCATCCTTGGCATGGGCGACGTTCTCTCTCTGATTGACAAGGCCCAGGAAGCCTTCAACGAGAAGGACATGGATGCCCTGGCCAACAAGACGAAGACGGCGGAGCTGACGCTCGAGGATTTCCTGGATCAGATGCAGTCCATGAAAAAAATGGGCGGATTGCGTTCGATGATGGATATGATTCCGGGCCTCTCCGGCAAGAATATCGATATCGATGACGACGCGATGAAAAAGCCCGAAGCCATCATCCGATCCATGACGCCGAAGGAACGGCGCAACCCCGGCATTCTCAACGCTTCGCGCCGGAAGCGCATCGCCGCCGGATCCGGCACGTCGGTACAGGACGTCAATGTCCTGATTCGTCAGTTCGATCAGGCGAAGCAGATGATGAAGCAGATGCAGGGCATGAAAGGCTCCAAAAAGATGCGCGCCATGATGCGCGGCCTGAAAAAATGATTGATCCCGCCAAGGCGGTCTCAATAAAAAAACAGCAAACAGCTTAAGGAGGACACTTACCATGGTTAAAATTCGTCTGAAGAGAATGGGTATGAAGAAAAAGCCTTTCTACCGTGTCGTCATCGCGGATGAGCGCAGCCCCCGTGACGGCCGCTTCATCGAGCAGATCGGCTACTACAATCCGATGGAGAAGCCGGCTGAGATCAAGATCGACGGCGAGCGTGCCGCCTATTGGCTCGGCAACGGCGCTCAGCCCACCGAGACTGTACGCGTGCTTCTTCGCAAGACCGGTATCATCGAGAAGTAATCACGCGCGCAGGGCTTGACCCGGAAAGGAGAATCCATGCAGGAATTGCTCACTTTTGTGGCACAGTCCTTGGTGGATCACCCCGAACAGGTGCGCGTGCAGAAAACCGAGGGTCCCGAGGGCACCATTCTTGAACTGAATGTCGCTGAAGAGGACATGGGCAAAGTGATCGGCAAGCAAGGCCGCATCGCGAAAGCGATCCGTACAGTGATTCGCGCAGCCACACCCAAGGACGGCGCACATGTTTTTGTGGAGATTCAGAGGCCCATCGATTCCATGATGGGAGCCGATCCGGATGAGGACGAGGACTTCGCTTCCGCTCCGGATGATGAAGAGGACGACACAATCTAAACAGGAACCCCGTCAGAGTCGATGATGCTCTGACGGGGTCTTGTTTGATTCAGTTGGTCTCCTTCACGCCGCCCAGCATCGCCATCCACTCCGGAAGCCGGTCAAACAGCGTGTCGTTATCCGGAACCAGGTTTGCCAGCTCGTTCAGCTGCTTGATCGCGGCCGCGTCTGTGAGCCCGCTGAATTCTTTGCGGAGGATCCGCAGTCCTTCCTTCCGGGTATCGCTCACAAAGCCGTCGAAACGTTTGGTTCCGCTCTGGTGGAAGGAAATGGTCGGCCTCACTCCGGCGCGGGCCAGCGTACTGTCGAGCGTGATTACGCAGTTGGCCGCCTCCCGGAATTCCTCGATGATGCTGTTATCCTGTTTTCCGGGCGCGGTCACATTGATGCATCCCAGGATGGTCAGGCTTCCGCCTTCACGCAGCGCCCGTGCCGCTCCGAAAAGACGGCGTGCTCTGTAGAGACTGGACGGGTTGATTGCGCCCGGCGTTGCCTTTCCCTGCTGTGCCGCAGCGATGGAGTAGCTCTTGGCCAGTCTTGTCAGACTGTCCACCATCAGCACGACGTCCTTGCCTTCCTCCACAAGGCGCTCCGCGCGTTCAAGCGCAAGCTCGCTCAGACGGAGGTGGTTTTCAGGCAGCTGGTCGAAGGTCGTGGCGTAAATGGGGCACTGGGCCGTATCCCGGAAAAGCGTCACGTCCTCCGGATTCTCGTCCAGGAGCACAATGAACACCTTCGTGTTGGGATGGTTCGCAACAATCGTATTGGCCAAGTCTCTCAGGAAAGGCGCCTTGCCCGTGTCAGGCTGGCAGAGCACCAGCGCGCGCTGGCCGAAGCCGATCGGAGCGACCATATCCAGAATTCGCGTGTTGCGCTGACGGCTGTCCGAGGGGGTAAGATTAATGGGACGATTCGGATAGATTGCCGTCATGCTGTCAAACGCGGGGCGGGACGCCAGCGATTCAACCGGGATCTGGTTGACCGCCTGAACCGTCATCATGGAGGCAAAACGGTCTCCCTCCCGCTGAGGACGCACCTTGCCGCTGATCAGATCGCCGGGGCGAAGCTGATAGCGCTTAATCTGCGCAGGGGCAATGTAGATATCGTTGGCCGAGGGACTAAGCCCATTCACGCGGAGGAAGGCGTACCCATCCGGGTGCATCTCCATGATGCCGAGGCCGTCCTTCAGCTCCTCGGGGGTAAATAGATCCTGCTGATCTTCCCGCCGGGGAGCATTGTCGCCCCGGACAGGCGAAGGATAGCGATCAGGCGCCTGCTGTGTCGTTCGTTCAAGCACCGGCGGAGTAGCGGAAACGCCCATCTGAGGGGACTCGATCTCGCTCTCGTCGGGTCCCCAGCTCCGTACCGTCCGCGGTGCGGGCGTATAGGTATCCTCGGTGGTGTTTTCATTGGCAGCCAAAGCGCCCGGGCCAAAGCGGGGAGAGGCGGGCATACGCTGCTTATTCGCATGCTCCGTCAGCCCGGTTGAAAAGGTTGGCCGTTGAGGCCGGTTCCCGCCTGCGCCACGCTGGGGAGCGGCATACCGTCCTGCCGGGTTGTGCCAGGCCGCCATAAAGCTTGCGCCGGCGCGTTTGACCGGCTCCTGCGCCGGCGCCGCTTCGGCAGGGCTGTCATTCGCCGGCTCCGCAGACTGCACGCCTTCCGCGTCCATTAAAAGCGCGACAATGTCCGCCTTGCTTTTGCCTGCGCCTATGGTGACGCCGTGCTCCCGCGCATATTTTCGCAGTTCCAATACGGTCATGCTATTAAAATCAGCCATCTGATGAATCCTCCTCCGGCGGGGCGCAACGAAATCGCCTCGCGAACCCCTTTTCAGCTCATACGCTAAATGAAGTATAACAAACATTGCTTTAAAACACAAGTGTCTCCTCGTGAATTTTACTGAAAAAACAAGCCGCCGTCAGGTTGGTTTTTATTTTCAAAATACGCATAAGCCCTTGACAATCCGCGCTGCTTGTGCTATTTTATCATTTGTTGAGCGCCCGTAGCTCAGATGGATAGAGTGACAGACTCCGACTCTGTAGGCCACAGGTTCGACTCCTGCCGGGCGTACACAAGAGAGCTCTTGTAGATCAATGGATTTGCAAGAGCTTTTAATACGTTGGATATGATTCTATGATATAAATACCCACATGTTATGGAATACTGTTTCATTTAACATCCGGTCAATTGCAATCTTTCCAAACTTATGTTAAAATAAAGCGAACAATTGTTTGCAAAGGGTGTGATCGCATGCAACGTCCCCGCGGAGACAACCAGCAGCGTATTTTGGACTATATTCGCAGCGTGATTCAGACCCGGGGCTATCCGCCGTCTGTACGCGAAATCGGTGCTGCCGTCGGCCTGAAATCCACGTCTACAGTACACGGTCATCTGCAGCGGCTGGAAAAGAAAGGCCTGATTCATCGGGACGCCATGAAGCCCCGCGCCATGGAGGTTTCCGGCGTGACGCCGAATGATTCCTCCGTTTCAGTGCCGCTCATCGGTCATGTCACCGCCGGGATTCCGATCCTGGCGGAGGAGAATCTGGACGAGTTCATCCAGCTGCCCACCGCCATGGTAGGGGAGGGCTCGCACTTTATCCTCCAGGTGCATGGCGACAGCATGATTAACGCCGGTATCCTGGACGGAGATTTCATCGTTGTGCATCAGCAGGTGGAGGCCAACAACGGGGAGATTGTCGTGGCCATGATTGATGACAGCGCGACCGTCAAGCGTTTCTATAAAGAGAACGGTCATTTCCGCCTGCAGCCGGAGAACCCGGTCATGGAACCCATCATCGTCCCTGAAGTGACGATTCTTGGCAAGGTGATTTCACTGTACCGCATGATGAAGTGAGGAAAAGCCGCCGTGACTGATTATGGCCTTCTCTGCAGACAAATGGACTCCCTCGCCGAGGATTGTGCCTACCCCCTGACGCTCTTCTCGAACGCAGCAGCCCTTCTCTGGGATTCGCTTGAACAGATCAACTGGGCAGGCTTCTATTTCCTTGAGGGCGGCCAGCTTTTGCTCGGCCCATTCCAGGGGAAGCCCGCCTGCATGGTCATCCCGGTGGGGAAGGGCGTCTGCGGCACATCCGTCTCCAGGAAGGCAACGATTGTCGTGGAGGATGTCCACGCCTTCCCGGGGCACATTGCCTGTGACAGCGCGTCCAGGAGCGAGATTGTCATGCCTCTTTGGGACGGTCAGCGTCTGATTGGCGTGATGGATATTGACAGCCCGATTCTCAACCGCTTCAGTAAAGTGGATCAGGAGGGCTTGGAGGCTTTCGCGCGCGTGCTGACGTCCGCAGTTGATTGGAACCTACGGATCTTGTGATAATTCATAAAAAAGACACATGCCCGCCCTTGCCATTTCAGTTGATTATACTATAATGACAAGGGATTTTCATTTAGAAAACGGTTTATAACAGATACCCGCGATACGGTAACCCCATTGATCAGCGAACGGAGATGATCGAATTTGAAGACAGAAATCACACCGCCAAAGAAACCATTTATCTTTTACTATCTGATCGTGCTGTTGGTCATTCTGCTTATCAATTTTCTTTTGATTCCTCAGATCTCCCAGCAGCAGATCACGCAAGCCTCCTATTCCGACTTTTTGAACATGATCTCGAGCGGGGCTGTAAAGCAGGTTCAGATTGAGAACAATCTGATCACGTTCTCAGCGGAAGTTGGCGGCCAGGCGCGCATCTTCCAGACCGGTATGATGGATGATCCCAATCTGATCGCGCTGCTCTACAACAGCGGCATCGAGTTTACCAGGGTCATCCCGCAGGAGGCAAGCCCATTCATTTCGTTCCTGCTCTCCTGGATCCTGCCGCTGGTGCTGGCTGTAGCGATTGGTCAGCTTTTGATGCGCCAGTTCACCAAAAACATGGGCGGCGCGGGCGCCATGTCCTTCGGCAAGAGCAACGCGAAGGTTTATGTCGCCGCGCAGACCGGCAAAACCTTTGCTGACGTGGCGGGGGAGGACGAAGCCAAAGCGGCCCTCAAAGAGATCGTGGATTTCCTGCATGAGCCCGAAAAGTATAAGCAGATCGGCGCGAAGCTGCCCAAGGGCGCTCTGCTCGTGGGCACGCCCGGAACAGGCAAAACTCTGCTTGCACAGGCTGTGGCGGGGGAGGCGAACGTGCCGTTCTTCTCGATCTCCGGCTCTGAGTTTGTCGAGATGTTTGTCGGCATGGGCGCGGCCCGCGTGCGCGACCTTTTCAAACAGGCCCAGGAGAAAGCGCCGTGCATCGTGTTTATTGACGAGATCGACGCCATCGGCAAAAAACGCGATGGGACCATGATCGGCGGGAATGACGAGCGCGAGCAGACGCTCAACCAGCTGCTCACCGAGATGGACGGCTTTGACAGTTCCAAGGGCGTTGTCATTCTGGCTGCCACCAACAGGCCCGAGAGCCTGGATCAGGCGCTTCTGAGGCCTGGCCGCTTCGACCGCCGGGTGCCTGTCGAGCTCCCGGATTTGGCGGGGCGCGAGGCAATCCTGCGCGTTCACGCAAAGGATGTGCGCACCTCCGAGAACATCGACTATCGGGCCATCGCCCTGGCAACCTCCGGCACGTCGGGCGCTGAACTGGCCAACATCATCAATGAGGGCGCGCTCTTGGCGGTCAAAGAGGGCCGCGCTAAGGTGGAGCAGCGCGATCTGGAGGAGGCTATTGAGACGGTCCTGGCTGGCTATCAGCGCAAAAACGCGGTCATCAGCCCGGAAGAGAAAAAAGTCGTATCCTATCACGAGATCGGCCACGCGCTGGTGGCGGCCCGCCAGAGCCATTCCGCGCCGGTGCACAAGATTACCATTATTCCGCGCACATCCGGCGCGCTCGGCTATACCATGCAGGTGGACGAGAACGAGCATTATCTCATGTCCAGGGATGAGATTCTCAACAAGATCGCCACGCTGACGGCCGGCCGCGCGGCGGAGGAGCTGATCTTCGGCCAGGTCACCTCCGGGGCCGCGAACGATATCGAGCAGGCCACAAAGCTCGCCAGAACCATGGTCACGCGCCTCGGCATGAGCGATGAATTTGGAATGATCGCGCTCTCCACCGTCAACAACATGTATCTCGGGGGAGACACGTCTCTGGCATGCTCCGAGCAGACCTCGACCCGCATCGACAACGAGGTAATGCTGATCATCAAGAATGCCCACGAAAAAGCGCTAAGCATCCTGAAGAATGATCAGGCCAAGCTGCACGAATTGGCATCCTATCTCCTTGAAAAAGAGACAATCACGGGCGAGGAGTTTATGGACATCCTGCAGAAGGAATCCACAGCTCTCCCGGAACCGGAGGAAGAAACGTCGGCAACGCCTTCAGACACTGTGGACGAAGTCAACATATGAATCCACAGCTTTCAGCCGGTTTTACACATCAATCCACAGTATTCAACCGCCTGGTCCACCGTTGACAGGCGGTTTATCCACAGATTCTTTCCGAATATCCCAGAATATTCACAGCGGGCTGAGCAAGACGAATATGTTTTGCTCAGCCCGTTTTTCTGTGGATTCTGTAAGCTGCTTTTCCGATGCTTTCACGAATCCATGTGGATATGTAGTTTATGGTTGAAAAGTCCGACAAATCTGTGTATAATAAGCTTACAAAGAATGGGGGAGTGACCATGGCAGATCATCATGTCATTACGATCGCAAGAGGATACGGGAGCGGCGGAAAAACCATGGGGAAGATGCTGGCGGAGGAGCTTGGCTGGTCCTATTACGATCGGGATCTGCTGCAGCTCGCGGCGGATGAGAGCGGCATCAGCGAAGAGCTGTTCGCGAAAGCGGACGAAACCGCACGGAAATCCCGCCTGTTCCGTATCGCAAAGGATGTCTTTGACGGAAAGGTGATTCCGCCTGACCGCGACGACTTTATCTCGAACGAAAACCTGTTTCGCTATCAGGCCAAGATCATAAGAAGACTGGCGGCCAGCGAGAATTGCGTGATTGTCGGCCGGTGCGCCAACTATATCCTGAAAGACGAACCTCATGTGCTGAAGGTTTATATCCATGCGCCGAGAAAGGTTTGCATCCGAACCGTCATGAGCATGTTCGGCCTGACAAATCAGGAGGCGGAAAAGCGCATACAGGAGATCGACAAGCGCAGGGGAGACTACTATAAGTATTTCACAGGCCGGGACTGGCAGTGCGCCGATGACTATGATCTCTGTATCGACTCGTCGCGCATGAGCTGGGAGCAGTGCATCAGCATAGTGCGCGCTTATCTGGACAACCTGTGACAAACGATCAGGATTCCGTTTCGCTTGTGTCCTCATCCGTCCACAGTTTTCGGCCGAGACGGCGGTGTCTTGCCGGCGGCGAATCCGGCTTGGCCCCATCCGCAGCATCGTTTTGCGGCTCTATCTTAGCCGCGGGCGGCTCATTTGCTGTTTTCGATACCTGTTCAGAGGGATTATTCTCAAACGCCGAGGCTGGAACGCGCTGTTTGAATACCGCCTTGTCTGATACCTCTAGTGTCTGTTCCGCGCTTTCAGTTAAACGGACTCTTTTCGCGGCTTTTCTGCGATCCTCAATGGTCATGTCTGCATAGTGCTTTCTTGTCGTATCGACAGAGGCGTGTCCAAGCACATTCGCCACCAGATAGATATCGCTTGTCTCCTGGTACAGATTGGTGGCGAAGGTCGAGCGGAGCTTATGCGGGCTGATGCGGCTCTTCAAGGGAGCCGCTATTTTTGCGTATTTTTTGACCAGATTTTGAATCGCGCGCTGCGTCAGGCGGCGCTTTTGCATCGAGAGAAAAAACGCCTCCTCATGACCCGGCATCGTTTCAATTTTGATACGCTCGTCATAGTAGATCCGCATCGCGTCCACGACTTCATCCGGCATATAGAGAATCATTTGATTGCCGCCCTTGCGAGTGACCACAAACGCTTTTTCGTCAAAATCCACATCGGTCAGATTGATGGCGACACATTCCGAAACACGGATTCCCGTGCCGAGAAAAAGCATCAGCAGCGCATAATCGCGGTTCGCCGTCAAAGCCTGGTAAGCGCGCTGATGGTCCGTCAGGCTTTCGCCGGTCTCCGCCACATGAAGCAGCTTTTCCATCTCGGTACGCGAGAGTCTGAGAATCGGTTTTTCGTGAATCTGCGGCAAGGGCACAAGCTGCGTCACATTCGCGGGAATGCGCTCCTGCTGAAAGAGATACTCGTAAAAAGCGCGGATGGAGCAGAGCTTTCGTTTGATGGCCACCTCATGATTCTCGAAGGTTCGTCCCGCGTTGCGTCCGGACTCGTCCTCGTTGACATAGTATGTGAGATACTCCGTGAAAGCGACCAGATCGGAAGCCGTGAGCCTGGCCAGATCATCGTCTGTCAAAAGGACCGGCGGTTTATCCGCAAAATGAACGCGCTCCCGGTGAAGAAACTGAAAAAAGGTTTTCAGATCGATCGCATAGGCCAAGCGCGTAAAGGTTCCGGTCGTGATGGCGATGTATCGGAGAAAATCGCCGCAGGCCTGCGGAAGTTCTCTGCTGATTTCTCGAATCTGAAGAATACGTTCCTGATCAACCTGAACACGATAGGCTGATTTGCCGCCAGCAAGTGTCATCGAGTCTCTGACGCCCCTTTTCCTTGTCTTTGGGTGCCCAACTATTCGTAAAACTATGGTTTAGCGAATAGTTGTGTCTGGATGTATAAGCCCTTCCCCTTGCACACTCAACTCATTCTGCAGCTTGCTGTGAGAGCTTATCTGAAGGAAGGGCTTTCTGAAGAAAATCATTTAATCGGATCCATTTGCTTGTCATCATTCGTTTCTGTTACTGCGAGCGGAAACAGCTGACAAGGCCTGATCACTGATCCTTTTTTCCATGCGCACGACCAGTCGAGTATAGGACTCCCCCGCTCGCATCTTTGCGCAATAAAATTGTAACAGATATTTCCCTAAAAATCAAGTGTTTTGTCATTAAACAGCAGCGCTGCATACTTTGATCCTGTGCAGCGCTGCTGTTATTCAGATTATGTATTTTCTGAAATCTGTCGGTTTGTTCTCGCCGCTCAGATGTGCGACCACATAGTCACGGTCGATCACCAGCTCAAACGGCGGCATGTTCTCATCGCAGGCGTTGAAGGAAATGTCTTCCAGCACCTGCTCGAAAATCGCATGAAGCCGTCTGGCGCCAATGTCCTCGGCGTGCTCGTTCGCGTTCCAGGCCGCCTCCGCAATCGCCTCGATCGCCGAATCCTCGAAGTGAAGCATCACCCGATCGACTGCCAGAAGGGCCTGATACTGTCTGGTCAGCGCGTTGTCCGGCTGGGTCAGGATTTTCTGGAAATCCTCTTTGGTCAGGCTGTTCAGCTGAACCCGGACAGGGAAACGCCCCTGAAGCTCCGGGATCAAATCCGTCACCTTTGAGACATGGAAGGCGCCGGCCGCAATGAAGAGCATGTAATCCGTCTTCACCGGACCATACTTTGTATTGACGGTGGAGCCTTCGACAATCGGCAGGATGTCGCGTTGAACACCCTCCCGGCTGACATCCGGTCCATGCCCGGAGGAAGACGCCGCAATCTTATCTATCTCGTCGATAAATACGATCCCGTTCTGTTCCGCTCTGCGGAGCGCCTCCTCGTTGACAGCGTCCTCGTCGATCAGTTTATCCTTCTCCTGCTGCTCAAGGATCTTTCGGGCTTCGTGCACGCGCACCTTGCGCATTTTGGTGCGGCGCGGCATCATACCGCCCATCACATCGCCGAGATTAATCGCGTTCCCGCCGACCTCAAGCTGCGGAGCCGACTCCTCAACCTCGACCTCCAGCTCCTGGTTCTCCAGCTCTCCGCGCATCAGCTTCTGCCGGACTTCCTCCCGCTTCAGCCTGATCTGGCTCTGCTCCTCGGCACTCGGCTCCGGCTCTGCCTGCTTGCGCCCGAGCAGAAAGTCCAGCGGATTGCCGGCCGGCTTCTGCTTGGGCGAGGTCAGAAGCGTTACCAGCTTATCTTCCGCCAGCACCTTCGCGCGTGTTTCGACGCGCTTTCCGTGCTCCTCGCGGACCATGCGGATGGCGTTCTCGACCAGATCGCGGACGATGGAGTCCACATCCCGGCCCACATAGCCCACCTCGGTGAACTTTGTCGCTTCGACCTTGACAAAGGGCGCGGACGCAAGCTTAGCCAGTCTGCGCGCAATCTCAGTCTTGCCCACGCCGGTCGGGCCAATCATCAGAATGTTTTTCGGGCTGATCTCGTCCCTCAGCGTCTCGTCCACCTGGGAGCGGCGATAGCGGTTGCGCAGGGCGATAGCGACCATTTTCTTCGCCTCGTCCTGACCGATGATGAAGCGGTCGAGCTCCCGCACAACCTGTCTCGGGGTCAATTCTGCCATTTTGCACCGCTCCTTTCTCAGACATCCTCGACAATGATATGATCATTGGTATATACGCAGATTGACGAAGCGATCTTCAGCGCCTTTTCCGCAATATCGTGCGCGCTCAGATCGGTGTTCTCCATCAGCGCCCGGGCGGCGGCCAGGGCGTAGTTTCCGCCGGAGCCAATCGCCACCACGCCGCCGTCGGGATCGATTACCTCGCCGGTTCCGCTCAGCATCAGGAGCGTGCTCTTGTCCGCCGCGATCATCAGGGATTCAAGCTGACGCATCCCGTGATCGCTGCGCCATAATTGGGCAAGCTCAACGGCGGCTCTCTCAAGGTTTCCGCCGCATTTCGTCAGCTTTTCCTCGAATTTTTCGCTCAGCGCGAAAGCGTCCGAAACGTTTCCCGCAAATCCGATCACGACCTTGCCGTCATAAAGGCGGCGAACCTTGCGCGCGTTGGATTTGAATACCACAGACTCCCCCATGGTGATCTGACCGTCGCCGGCGATCGCGGTTTCACCGTTGCGGCGCACGGCGCAGATGGTCGTTCCTTTGAATTGACTCATGATTCACTCCTCCTGTCCGGATTCCGCCGGACCTTGTATCCCCAGCGACGGTTGAATCTGTCTCAGATAGGCCAGCGAGCGCTCGCTGATTGCCTGATACCGATCCGCTTTTTTCCGTATGCGCTTATGCTCTTTATCCACCGGCAGCGGATCCAGCAGGCCAAACGCGCAGTTCATGGGCTGGAAGCGCTGATTGGGCGTGGAGACATAACGCCCCATTGCGCCGAGCTCTGTGATGCCCGACAGTTCGGGCATGGCGCTTCCCGTCAGCTGCGAGGCGAGGGACATGCCGGCCACAAGGCCGCTGGCCGCGCTCTCCACGTATCCCTCGACCCCTGTCATTTGACCCGCGAAGTAGCACATTGGCCGGGATATCATTTCAAAGTTGGCGTTCAAAAAACCGGGCGAATGCAAAAAGGTATTGCGATGCATCACGCCGTATCGGGCAAATTCCGCGTTTTCAAGGCCCGGAATGATGCCAAACACGCGCTTCTGCTCAGGGAACTTCAGCCTCGTTTGGAATCCGACCAGGTTGAACAGCGTACCGGACTCGTTGTCCTGGCGCAGCTGAACGACAGCATAGGGCTCCTTGCCGGTCTTGGGGTCAATCAAGCCGACCGGCTTGAGCGGGCCGAAAGCGAGGGACATCCTCCCCCGTCTCGCCATGGACTCGACCGGCATACAGCCCTCAAAAACCATGTTCTCTTCAAAGCCATGGATCGGAGCCGTCTCCGCGTTCAGCAGTTCATCCACAAAACGGTGATAGGTCTCCTCGTCCATCGGACAGTTCAGATAATCGCTCCCCCGGTCGTAACGCGACTGGCGGAAAACCTTCCCCATATCGATGGAATCCGCCGTCACGATCGGCGCGGCCGCGTCAAAGAAGTGCAGCGTCTCCAGGCCCGGAAGCCCTGCGATGGCCTCCGCCAGGGGCTCAGAGGTCAGAGGACCTGTCGCGATAATCACGGGGCCGTCCGGTATCGCTGTGACCTCCTGGCGGCATATCGTGACATTCGGATGCTGTTCCAGAGACGATGTAATGTATTCGGAAAACTGCGTGCGGTCCACCGCCAATGCTCCGCCCGCGGGGACGCGCGCACGATCCGCCGCCGCCATCACAAGCGAGCCAAACAGCCGCATTTCCTCCTTCAGCAGGCCGACCGCATTGGTCAATCTGTCAGAGCGAAGGGAGTTGGAGCAGACGAGTTCCGCAAAAAGCGGCGAATGGTGGGCCGGAGAATAGGTCTGAGGTTTCATCTCATACAGCGTGACCGATACGCCGCGCTGCGCGAGCTGCCATGCCGCCTCCGAGCCGGCCAGTCCTGCGCCAATCACATACGCCTGGGGCTTACTCGTCGGCATCGTCGTCGATTTCCCCTCTCTCCACGCTCGTGATCTCTACGCGATTTCGGCATGTTTCATTGGTGCACACGCGCCACATTTCGCCTTTTCGGCCGTACTTTTTGACCATGTAGCTGCCGCACTTCTCGCAGCGCTCCGCAACAGGCTCGTCCCAGCTCACAAAGCTGCAGGTCGGGAAGTTCTCGCAGCCAAAGAACCTGCGTTTGGATTTGCGGGACATCTTCTCCATCAGTCTGCCGCCGCAGTTCGGGCAGGGCGCAGCCAGATAGTTCACAACCGGTTTCGTGTTGCGGCAGGTCGGGAAATTCGGACAGGCCAGGAATTTTCCAAAGCGCCCATTTTTATAAACCATCATCGCGCCGCATTTATCACAGGGAATATCGCTTGGCTCGTCGCTGATCTCAACCTTTTCGATCTCGCTCTCCGCAACGGCGAGATCCGCGGCAAAATGCGGATAGAACTCCCGGATGACCTCTTTCCAGGGGCGCTTGCCCTCCTCAATCTCGTCAAGCTGATTCTCCATATCCGCGGTGAAATCGAGATCAACGATATCCGAGAAGTACTTTTCCATCAGGGCGTTGATCATTCGGCCCAGATCCGTTGGGATCAGGCGTTTTTTCTCCTTAATCACATAGCCTCGGTTCATAATGGTGGAGATCGTCGGCGCATAGGTGGAAGGACGCCCGATTCCCTTCTCCTCCATAGCGCGGACCAGACTCGCCTCAGTATAGCGGGGCGGCGGCTGCGTAAAATGCTGCTCGGAGGCAACATCCGTGAGGCTGATTTCATCCCCGACGCTAATCTGCGGGAATTTGGATTCCGCAGCCTGGTCGCTCACGTCGTCCATGCTCTCCTCGTAAACCAGCGTGAATCCGGGGAAAACCTTGTGCTCCCCATAGAAACGGAGCTGAATGCCGTCGCCCTCGATATCAGCGGTCAGCGTTTCGTATACCGCCTGCTTCATCTGGCTGGCCACAAAGCGCAGATAAATCAGACGGTAGAGATTATACTGGTCTTTGGTGAGGCTGTCCTTGATCTGCTCCGGCGTCCGCAGCACGCTTGTGGGGCGAATGGCTTCATGCGCATCCTGGGCGTTGGATCGTCCCTTGTAGATCTGCGGCGTTTCCGACAGAAGCTCCGGCCCATAGTTGGATGGAATGTACTCCCGAAGCGCGGCCATCGCTTCGTCTGAAATCCTGACGGAATCGGTACGGATGTAGGTGACGAGGCCCTGCGTCCCCTCCCCTGCCAGGTCAATGCCTTCATACAGTTGCTGAACAATCTGCATCGTTTTCGATGTGGAAAAATTCAGCTTGCGTCCCGCTTCCTGCTGGAGGCTGGAGGTCGTAAACGGAGCCGCGGGCGATTTCCGCTTCTCCCCCTTCTTGATCCCGGAAACCTTGAGCGCCGCGCTTTTCAGGCGCTTCACCGCAGCATCCGCCTCCTCGCCGTTGGCGAGCGGAAGCTTCTTGTCGTCAATCGAGACCATCCGCACCTTGAATCCGGTCTTCGCCTTGCCGGCCTTTGCTTGCGCGGTGGCGGAAATATCCCAGTATTCCTCCGGAATAAAAGCCTCAATCTCCTCCTCGCGCGACACCACCATGCGGGTCGCCACCGACTGTACGCGCCCGGCGGACAGTCCGCGGCTGATCTTGGCCCAGAGCAGCGGACTGATTTTATAGCCTACCAAACGGTCCAGCACGCGTCTCGCCTGCTGCGCGTCCACAAGGTCGAGATTGATCTGACGGGGCGATTTCACAGCGTTCTTGACCGCGTTTTTGGTCACCTCATGGAACTCGACGCGGCACACCGCGTTCTCCGGAATCGAGAGCGCATGCGCGAGATGCCATGAGATCGCCTCGCCTTCACGGTCAGGGTCTGTCGCGAGATAGATTTTCGCGGCATTTTTGGCCTCCTTGCGGATCCTGGCCAGAATTTCGCCGCGTCCCCGAATGGTGATATATTTCGGCTCAAAATCATGTTCGATATCCACCCCGATTTGCGATTTGGGCAGATCGCAAACATGGCCCTGGGAGGCCTCGACCTTGTATCCGCTCCCGAGGAAGCGGCTGATTGCCCGTGCTTTGGCGGGGGACTCCACGATAATCAGTTTTTGCTTGGATGATGCTGGCATTTGCTTTCTATCCTCCGAAGATTGACATCGATTGCATGTCTGAAATACAGGATATGATATGATACACTCAGATCATGAGATTCCGTCGTTTTTAAATCACGCAGTAGCTCTTGCCGGGCAGGGCTCTGATATAGCCAAACATCTGCAGCATCGAGAGCGAGGCTGTCAGCACGGGAATATCGAGACCGGTTTCCAGCGCGAGCTCGTCAAATCCTTTCTCGCCCCGGTGAAGCACCGTCAGAATGCTGTGCATTTCCGGTGATATCCCTGGTTTTTCCGTTTCCGGCGTCAAAGCTTCTTCCGACTCGGGCTTTTCCCAACCCAAATCCTCCAGCAGATCCGACGCGCTGACAAAGTAGCGCGCGCCCTCGCGTATCAGCTGGTGCGCGCCCTCCGACCATGTGGTTCCCGGCTCGCCGGGGAAGGCGAATACCTCTCGCCCCTGATCGAGCGCATGGTGGACCGTCATCATACTGCCAGAGCGGATGCGGGCCTCTATCATGACCACGCCGCGGCTCAGCCCTGAAAGAATCCGGTTTCTCGACTGAAAGCTTCCCCGGAATATCCCCTGTCCCGGCGGCATCTCGCTCAGCAGAAGCCCGCCGGAACGCAGGATATCCTCTCGCAATTGGGCGGAGGCGGTTGGATAGTCCAGATCCATGCCGCACGCCATCACGCCGATGCAGGGGGTTCTTCCCCGCAGGCTTCCCTCGTGCGCCGCGGTATCAATGCCGACGGCCAGGCCGCTGACAATCACAATGCCGCAATTGCTGAGTTCCTCGCAGAGCTGTTCGCAGTAGGCGATTCCCTTGGGCGACGCTTTCCGCGATCCAATCACCGTCAGACATTTGCCTGACATCAGCGCGGTTTCGCCGCGGTAGAACAGAAACGGCGGTGGATCGTTGATGGAGCGAAGGGCGTCTGAATAGGCCGCGTCCTGTGAGGAGAGAATGCCCATATCCAGCTTGCGCATGGTGAGCAGCATCTGATGCATCTGATCCCTCGACGCGAATTGAACCAGACGCTTCACGGCTGCAGGCGGCAGATAAGCGCTGATCGTCTTTCCACCGTCGCGGCAGGTCCGGTCGTAGATCTCCTCTGTCGATTCAAAGTCCGACAGGAGTCTTGTCAGATGCTCCGTTCTACACCGGGCATACATCAGCCAGGCGCGGCAGGCGTCCTCACGGCTGTACAGCAAAGCATCCACGCTCCATTCTGAACGTTTGTGTTTTCCTTAAGAAAAACAGCTTCAAGACACCGGCGGTATCCTACCACAGAAGCATTCTTTCGTCAAGCGCGGCATCATGCTTTTGTCCTCAGGATTGGCATATTCCATGACATAAAAACACTGTATGCTGCGGGGATCATGCCAGCATACAGTGACTGATTAGCAAACGTTTAAACGCGCTTTCCGCGTTTTTTGGCCTGGTTGCGAAGCGCGAGCAGCACCATCATCAGAATGGTCCCGACATACGGGAAGGTCGCTGTGAGCGTCGGCGGGATCACGCCCTGCATACGCATGCCCGCCGCGTCAATGAAGCCGAACAGCAGCGCCGCGAGAAATACGCGCACCGGGTTGGAGCGGCCAAAGATGACGCATGCCACCGCCACATAGCCGCGCTCCGCGGACATGCCCTCCGTAAAGGTGGAGAGGTATCCGATCGACAGATAGGCGCCCGAAAGGCCGCACAGCACACCGCAGATCACCGAGCCGATGTACTTCATTTTTTCAGGATTCCGTCCGACCGAGCGCAGAGACTCCGGATGCTCTCCGGACGCATGGAGCCAGAATCCGGCCGGCGTCTTGTAGATAAACACCTGCGCGATCACCACCAGCAGCCAGCTCAGTGGAACCATCAGCGAGATGTTGATATCACTGCCGCCGATTTTGCCGAAGGACAGATACGGCAGATTCTGCACCGTGCCCGATGCGGGATGGAAGGAGCCGCTCTGGGACAGAACGGTGCGGAGAAGAAAGGTGGTCAGCGCAACGGCGAAAATATTGAACGCGACGCCGATAATGAACTCGTCGCTGTGATATCGGACGACCATGACGCCATAGAAGAGCCCCGTGAGCAAGCCTGCCAGCACGGCACAGAGCAGCCCTATCACCCAGGAGTTAAAGGCCCAGGAGGCAACCGCGGCGACAAAGGCGCCCACCGTCATCATCCCGTCAATGCCGATGTTCATCATGCCGGCCTGCTCGGTCATGAGACATCCGAGGCCGGCCAGAATGACAATCGTCGCCGTATTGAAGGTGTTCATCAGGGTGCCGGCGTTGAAAACACTGCTCCAGTCCATATTCAGCCCCCCTTTGAGATCGGCTCGCGCCGCGTCTTTCGCAGCTGAAGGCGGGCGACGACCCCCTGCTCAGCCGCCATGAAGAAGATAATGATCGACTGCACGATCAAAATCAGCTCGGAGGAGATCCCGGTCTGGGACTGCATCCCGGTTGCGCCCATCTTCAGCGCGCCGAAGAAGAAGCTCATCAGGATAATGCCAAAGGGCTTGTAGCGCATGATCATCGCGACCAGCATGCCGTCGAAGTAGAACTCGCTGGAGAAGTCTGGCTTAAAGCGATTCTGCAGTGCGAAGCACTCAAACATGCCCAGCGCGCCGCACATCGCGCCGGAGATGAGCATGCCCGCAATGCCCAGGCGATCCGCCTTCAGGCCGACAAAGCGCGCGAAGCGTTCATTCTGGCCCGTCAGGCGCATTTCATATCCTGTGGTGGTGGCGCTCATCAAATACCAGACCAGGAGGGAGATCCCAGCGATCCAGAATACGGTTTCCGAAAGGTTCGAGCCAGGAATCAGCCGGTTGAACCGGAACAGCTTGTCGATGGCGTCCGTTCCCGTATTCACGCCGCGCTCCATCGTCTTCAGCGGGCCGTTTGCCATATACGAGCAGAAATAGATCGCGATGGAGTTCATCAGGATGGTGGTGATCACTTCGTTGATCTTGAGCTTGACCTTCAGCACCGCCGGGATCCACGCATAAACCGCGCCGGAGAGGATGGCCGCCAGGAAGCAGACCGGCAGCGCCAGCCACGGGGACACGCCCGTGAGGCGGGCGCCCAGATAGCATGAAGCCAAAGCGCCGAGATACATTTGGCCCTCGCCGCCGACGTTAAAGATCCCCGCGCTCGAAGCGATGGCCGTCGCCAGGCCGGTGATGCAGAGCTGGAAGGATTTGTACAGCGTGTTGCCCCAGGCGCGTCGGGTGCCGAAAGCACCTTTGACGAGCGCTCCGTACCCCTCCAGCGGATTGTGGCCGGTGGCGAGCATGATCAACGCGCCGACCATCAGCGCAAGGATCACGCTGATCGCAAGCGAGAGCAGATACTGCTGCCGCTCTTTGCTTTTCATGCCTGCTCCTCCCTTCCGCCACCCGTCATATAGTGGCTGATCTCCTGTTTGCCAATTTCCTTGGGCTTAAACTCTCCCGTGATCCTCCCCTCAAAGATGGTCACAAGCCGGTCGGACAGGCGGTACAGCTCATCCAGGTCGGCGCTGACCAGCAGGATCGCGCAGGAGGCGTTCCGTTTCTCCATGATCTGTCTATGGATGAAATCCATCGCGCCGATATCCACGCCGCGCGTCGGCTGTGAGATGATGAGCACAGGCGTATCAAAGGAGAACTCGCGCGCCAGCACAACTTTCTGCATATTGCCGCCGGAGAGCGAGCCGACCAGCGAGTCTACCCCGGCGCCTCGGATATCGTAGCGGTCAAAGAGCTGCTGCGCGTATGCGCGCATGCTCCGCTTTCGCAGATGGATCCTGCCGCGAGAGAATTGCGGCAGCTTCTCCTTGCCCACGATCAGGTTGTCTGTGATATCCGATTGCGCCGAGACGCCCGTGGAAAGCCGGTCTTCAGGCACATGGGCCAAGCCGAGCGCCCGAATCTCCCCCGTGGTCATGCCGCGAATATCCTTGCCCTGGATCCGCACCGTGCCGCCGCGAATCGGGCGCATCCCGGTAATGGCCTCGATGAGCTCGCTCTGTCCGTTCCCTTCCACTCCGGCGATTCCCAGTACTTCGCCGCGCTCGACGTGCAGGCTCAGGCCTCTGACCGCCGGAAGACCCCGATTGTCCATAACCTGCAGGTTCTCCACCTCGATGGCGGTCGTGTCATCGTGGTCGTCGATCCGGTCCAGATCCTCCAGCAGGACATCCTTGCCCACCATCATCGACGCGAGGATCCGTTCGTTGACATCCTTTGTTTCGCTGACCCCGACCAGCTGGCCTCTGCGCATCACGCCGACCCGGTCAGAGATCGCCATGACCTCATAGAGCTTATGCGTGATAATGATGACCGTCATAGCCTTTTCCCTGACGATGCGCCGGATGACATCAAAAAGCTCATCGGTTTCCTGGGGGGTGAGCACCGCGGTCGGTTCGTCCAGGATCAGCACATCCGCGCCGCGGTGAAGGGTTTTGAGGATCTCCACACGCTGCTGGAGGCCCACGCTGATATCCTCCACCCGATCCCGGGCGTTGACCTTCAGCCCGTACTCGCGGACCAGCTCCTCCACGATCTGATCTGTTCTGGCAAAATCATAAAAAAGCCCTTTGCGCGGCTCGTCGCCAAGGACGATGTTCTGCGCGACCGTGAAGGAAGGCACCAGCATGAAGTGCTGATGCACCATGCCGATGCCGCGCGCGATCGCCGCGCTGGGCGAGAATTCATCCACAGGCTTGCCCTTGACGCTGACGGTCCCGCTGGTCGGCGTGTTCAGACCATAGAGGATATTCATCAGCGTTGATTTGCCGGCGCCATTCTCGCCCACCAGCGCAAAGACCTCCCCCTGGCGGATGTCCAGGGTAACGTCGTCGTTGGCAAGCACTCCCGGAAACTGCATGCTGACATGTGAAAACTGAACGATCGGCGGATGCTGTATTTCGGACAAGCCTGACTCACTCCTCTCACACTGAGCAAAGGAATCCTGATTGCATGGTCCTATCCTATCACATTTGGGCTGTTTTGACCATAGGCGGCAATAAAAAACACAGGCGTCGCAGCCACGAATTGGGGCTGCGACGCCTGTAATGGTTTACTCCTCGGTTGCAAAGGCTGTCGGGACGATGATATCGCCGGAGATGATCTTGGCCTTGATGGTCTCGACCTCGTCCTTGAGCGCATCGGATACCTGCTGCGGCATATCCTCTGTTCCGTAGACGACATCGATATAGCCGGTCTCCATATCCGCGTTCCAGACCTCGCCGCCCTTGAAGAAGGTGTCGGGATTGGCGACCACGTCGTAGATAGACTGGCCGACACGCTTCACCATCGAGCAGATGATCCGGTCCGGATCGATGTACTTCTGATCGCCGTCGACGCCAACCGCCAGCTTATCGGCCTCTTTGGCGGCCTCGAAGACGCCCTCGCCGGTTTTGCCGGCCACCGCAAAGACCACGTCGCACCCATCGTTGTACAGAGCCAGCGCGCACTCCTTGCCCTTCGCGGGGTCCTCGTAGGTATTGGCATACTGACGCTTCACAACCGCGTTCGGATTAATGTACTTGGCGCCCGCCTCATAGCCGACGATGAAGTCGTTGATCGTCGCCGCGTTCTCGCCGCCCACGACGCCGACAGCCCCCGTCTTGGAGAGAGAGGCCGCAACATAGCCGGCCAGGAAGGAGCCCTCGTTCTGGGCATAGGTGATGCACATCAGATTCGCCGGGATCGCATCCAGGGCGTTATCGATGAAGAGGAATTTCTTGTCCGGGTAAGCGGCAAGCACGCCGTTCTCATCCGCCAGCGCATCAAAGAACTGCCAGCCGACCGCCGCGATGATATCATAGCGTTCCGCGGCCTCAAACAGCGCGTTCTCATAGAGCGAGCCGTCTTCCTTGCACTCGATCACGTTCGTCTCCGTGCCAAAGTCAGCCGCAAGCTTCTCAATGCCCTCGTTGGCGGAATCGTAGAAGGAGCGGTCGCCAAGGGTGCCGGCGACAACGATGCAGATGGAAGGCGTCTTGGTCGTCGTATCCGCCTGAACGGAGAAGATCGACAGAGACATGGCAAGCGCCAGGACAAGGACGATGAGCTTTTTCATTGATTGCACCTCCGTTTTATTTCACGGCTCTCCGGCCGAGTAATATCTTTCGCTTTTCTTTTGGTTTTTCCTGCTTTTGCTTCGATGCCCCGCCAAAAGAATTCGTTGTCAGCCCCATTCGACGCGCCCATAGGTGTGAGACGGAGTCAGGTCATACAGAACGCGCCGCACCTGCGGCTCGCTCTTAAGGATGCGCGAGGCGATCCGCTCGACGACATCCGCAGGCAGACGGGCCGATACCGCGCCGCTTTCCATGGCCTGCACCGCGCGCAGCAGCACGATATAGCCGTTGTCTCCGGGGATTGGGTCATCCGCCATCATGGCATAATACTGCCACAGCCTTTTATTGTAGCCTCCGCCCTCGATCTCCTCGCGAAGGATCTGATCGGCCTCCCCCAGGATCCGCAGACGTTCCGCCGTGATGGCTGAATAGATGCGCTGCGCAAGACCCGCCGAGGGAAAAGGCTGGCGATGGCATAAGCTCTCAGGCAGTCCAAGCGCTTCCCCGATGCGACGGATCTCATCCTTGAAGAGATACCTCACCGGCTCCAAGAGCCTCACACGCGCCGAGGGCAGCTCTGTTTTCAAGGAGATGTTGCGGCCAAACACATCTGAATAGTTGGTTCCCTGCAGAATGACCCGGACATTCTCCATTTGACTGACCTGATGCCGCATATGCGCGCGCAGCCGGGAGTAGACAATGAGCTGCTTTTCAGCCGGATCACTGACGCCCTCCAGCGCCTGCAGGAATTCCTCCCGCGCATCCACGCGGAGGACGCGCAGGCCGGGGATGGTCTGGATGTTCCGGATTGCATCGTCGGCTTCGCCGATCCGGAGAAGACCGGTATCGACAAACAGGCAGTACATGCGGTCACCCAACGCCTTCGCGCCCAGCGCAGCGCACACCGCGCTGTCAATTCCGCCCGAAATGGCGCATAAGCCGTCTCCACCCTCGGCCGCCATGCGGATCTCCTCAACCGCCATATCGATGTAGGCGCTCTCGCTCCACCAGGGCGTACAGCGGCAGATCTGGTCCGCAAACTGCACGAGGATGTACGCCCCGTCCGGATCGTTGTTCTCCACCTGAAACGCCAGCGCGAAGACGGGAGACTCTGCGGACGCGATGCCGAGAACGTGATCATTGCAGGTGGCGATGACACGGCAATTTGAACCGGGACGCATTTCGGTGGGCGCGGGCAAATACCGCTCGCTCTGGTCAATCTTCCCCACCAGCGGATCGTTTCGGTCAAAAGCGATCTGCACGGCCTGGGGCTGGTCCGAGAACGGAGCGGTCTCCCCATTCCAGTAGCGGCACAGTGTCAGCGCCGCGTCGCCCAGCGCGAGCAGCGGCAGCCCGGAGGAGAGATAATCCGGCAAATTAGGGATCGCAATCGGCTGGCCCGTGGATCCTCCGCACAGCACAAGGCCCTTGATCTCACCGTCCAGGGACTGTTCCGCCGAGGAGTCCGCCGCGCCGACGAGGCAAAAATACCCTTCAGCCCGAAGCTTCCGCGCTACGGATCGGCTGGTCTGATTGTCGAAATTGATGAGCGAAAGCAATTCACGCATCATGTGTCTCCTTCTGCGCATCATCTGACGGATAGGTTTGGGGTAAAGCTTCTGACTCAACCGCGCTGAGTCTGCGGCGAATGGACTGCGTCCGCGAGACCGCGCTGTCAATGGAATCGCTCGCCTGCTGCAGCCGCAGCCTTGTCTTCTCCAGGTTCTCCGCGAATCGGCCGAAATCCTCCTTGACCTCTCCGAGCAAGCGCCAAACCTCCCCGGAGCGCTGCTCGATGGCCAGCGTCCGGAATCCCATCTGCAGCGCGTTGAGCAGCGCGGAGAGGGTGGTCGGACCGGCGACCGTCACGCGATAGGTTCGCTGAAGCTCCTCAGTCAGGCCGCTCTCGCGAACCGCCTCCGCATACAGTCCCTCGATCGGAAGAAACATCACCGCGAAATCGGTTGTGGCGGGCGGCAGAATGTATTTCGAGGCAATGCGCTTCGCCTCGCTCCGGATGCGCTGGCTGAGGGCTTTCCGGCAGGCGTCCGCCGCGGCCGTATCTCCCCGGTCCACTGCCTCCTGCAGGCGCAGATAATCCTCCTGTGGGAATTTGCTGTCAATCGGCAGCAGGATCTCGCTTCCATCCCGGCCCGGGAGCCGGATCGCAAACTCAACGCGCTCCTGGCTGCCGGCCTTCACACAGGCGTTCAGCGTGTATTGTTCAGGGGAGAGCATCTCCTCGAGCAGCGCGCCAAGCTGAATCTCGCCCCAAACGCCGCGCGTCTTGACGTTGGTCAGCATTTTCTTCAAATCGCCCACGCCCGCGGCCAGCGTCTGCATTTCCCCCAGTCCGCGCCAGACGGCCTCCAGGCGCCTGCTGATCTGGTCAAAGCTCTGGGTAAGACGGCGGTCCAGAGACTCTGAGAGCTTCTCGTCCACCGTCTGCCTCATCTCTGTCAGCTGCTGGCTGTTCTCCTGGCGAATCGCGTGCATGCCCTGGCGGAGCTGCTCCATGCGGGCGTCGAGCTGTCGCGCCGTCTCGATCATGGCAGTCAGCTCAGCGGATACCGCCTGGTTGAGCTGAGCCTGCTGGCTGAGCGCGTCCCGGAGGCTTTCGCGGGTTTCCTGCTGTCTGGCGTCCATTGCGTCGAGAAGCTCGTCAGCAACCTGATTGATCAGCGTTTCCAGCCGCTGATTCTGTGCCGAAAGCCCTGCATACCGCCGCAGGAGCACGAGCAGAAGGATAAAAGCGACAGCGATCAGGCCAACCGCCACTGTCAATATAGCCAGCTCAAGCGTGCGCTCCGACATTCGTCATTCCCTTCTTTTGATGGCCATCACATCTCACGCCGGCCCTCCATCGCGCGGGAGAGCGTGACCTCATCTGCGTATTCCAGATCCGCGCCCACCGGAATGCCGTGCGCGATCCGGGTCACCCGGATTCCCATCGGCTTGATCAGCCGGGCGATATAGGTTGCCGTCGCCTCGCCTTCCACATCCGGGTTGGTGGCCAGGATGACCTCCTGAACGTGATTCTCCCGCAGACGTTCCATCAGCTCCCGAATGCGGATATCCTCAGGCCCGACCCCGTCCATCGGCGAGAGCGTTCCCTGCAGGACGTGATAGACGCCCTGGAATTCATGCATCCGTTCGATGGCCGATACGTCGCGCGGATCACGAACCACGCAGATCTGCTCCGTGCTTCTCCTATCGTCCGCACAGATTTCACAGAGCTCGCCGGTGGTGTAGTTGCCGCATTTTTGGCAGAAACGGATATTCTTGCGGCTCTGCCAAATCGTTGTCGCAAGATTGCGAACCTCTTCCAGCGGCATGGTCGCAATATGGTACGCGAGACGCTGCGCGCTCTTGGGGCCGATGCCGGGCAGGTGGCTCAGCGCGGCCGTCATATTCGCAATGGGTTCAATGCTTCCCGCCATGGCTCAGAAAAGACCTCCCATGCCGGTGGGCAGCATCTTCCCCATCGAGGATTCGCGATCCTCGTCCAGCTTGCGCAGCGCTTCATTCACAGCCGCTTTGATCAGATCCTCAAGCATCTCGTTGTCGTCGGGATCAATTACCTGCGGATCGATGCTGACCGCGGTGATTTCGCGCTTGCCGCTGACCGTGACCTTCACCATGCCGCCTCCGCTGGCCGCCTCGTAGGATTTCTCCTCGAGCTTTTGCTGCATATCCGTCATCTGCTGCTGCATCTTCTGCGCCTGTCGCATCAGCTGCTGCATGTTGGCGCCTCCGCCGAATCCTCCGAAGTTGGGCCTTGCCATCGCTGTAACCTCCAAGTAAAGACTTGATTATTAATTTCTTACAGGTTCTTCCCGGACACCGTCAGGTTCCCGGACACCGTCACCACATTTAAAACCGGGCCCTCGTCTGTGATAGACACCTCACTGGTGCGAAGTCTTCCCGTTGCGCTTCGGAGGCTGATATTTGCCTCCCGGGTGGGCGCGTAGATCATAATATCGCCCGCGACCGTCGTGGCATCCATCTGCTCAAAAACCGTGGCAAGGTCGATCCGAAGATCGGAGCTGACGCCATTGACGGTGATCTTCCGGAAATCGCCCTCGCTTAAGCGGAAATCGCCGGAGACCGTGCGCGCCTTGAGCGTCTCAGCGCCCGCTGTGCGCAGCGTAAGACAGCCGGTAACCGTTCGGACGTGCATGACAATCGCGCTCAAATCCGAGGCCAGCAGATCTCCCGAGACGGTGGTCAGGGTCAGATCCGAGCCGGTCAGGCCTCTGGCGCGCAGCGGGCCCGCGACCGTGGAGGCCTCGATGACCCCCTTCCACACGCTGGGCAGACGCAGCATAACCTGCATCCACCGCACCATGGTGATATGTGTCGTCAGGCCATAGGCAGGCTGCTCGATGGTTAATTTGCCGTCGTTCACGCTGACCTTCAGCTCGTCCACATCTTCCTCGTTTCCGGAGATCAGGAGCTGGATATCCTCCACATCGTCGGTCAGCAGTTCGAGCGTCGCCCAGGCCAGATTGATATCCAGCGCTGTAATGCTCTTGGCATCATAGAATTCATTCCGGTTCATCGGTCTTCCCCATTCAAAGCGCAAACTGATCCACAAAGGCTGTGAAGCCGTATGTTTTCTGAAAGCCGCGCCCTCCATCGGAGAGTGCGGCTTTCAGTTCTGGACAATTGTTAAGTATCCCGGGATGAACGCGATCAGGCCTTGCCGTTGCAGCCCAGCACGTCCACGATCTTATGGCGAACCATGTCACGCAGCGCGGCGCGAGCTTCGGTGAGGTACTGACGGGGATCGAAATGATCCGGATGCTCGTTGAAGTGCTTGCGGATCATCGCGGTGAAGGCCAGGCGCAGGTCGGAGTCGATGTTAATCTTGCAGACAGCCATGGAAGCGGCCTTGCGGAGCTGCTCCTCGGGGATGCCCACCGCGTCCGGCAGCGCGCCGCCGTTCTCGTTGATGATCTTGACGAACTCCTGCGGAACGCTGGAGGAGCCGTGCAGCACGATCGGGAAGCCGGGCAGACGCTTGGAGACCTCCTCCAGCACGTCGAAGCGCAGCGGCGGGGGCACCAGGATGCCGTCGGCGTTGCGGGTGCACTGCTCGGGCTTGAACTTATAAGCGCCGTGGGAGGTGCCGATGGCGATGGCCAGAGAGTCGCAGCCCGTGCGGGTCACGAACTCCTCAACCTCGTCCGGATGCGTATAGGAGGAATCCTCGGCGGAGACCTTCACATCGTCCTCGACGCCGGCCAGGGTTCCCAGCTCAGCCTCGACGACCACGCCGTGGTCATGCGCGTACTCAACAACCTGCTTGGTAATCCGGACATTCTCCTCGAAGGGCAGACCGCTCTTGTCGATCATGACAGAGGAGAAACCGCCGTCAATGCAGTTCTTGCAGGTCTCGAAATCGGGGCCGTGATCCAGGTGCAGCGCGATGGGCAGATCTGTCTCGATGACCGCCGCCTCCACCAGCTTCACCAGATAGGTGTGGTTGGCATAGGCACGGGCGCCCTTGCTGACCTGCAGGATCACCGGCGCGTTCTCCATTTTGGCGGCCTCGGTGATGCCCTGGACGATCTCCATGTTGTTGACATTGAAAGCACCGATGGCATAACCGCCCTCATAAGCCTTGCGGAACATCTCGGTAGTGGTGACGATGGCCATGGGAATTACCTCCTTCGATTTTGGGACTGAAACGATTATATCACACAAACCCTCGAAAGAAAAGGGCTTATGTCACAAAAAAGAAACGCTGTTGAGTCCCCGCCGCGCTCTGTGAAACGCGCCCGATGATCAACTATTCTTCCTCAATATGCTCCGTGCCGTTCGACAGGAGCGTTCGCACATGGTCGTCCGACAGGGAGTAGAAAACGGTCTTTCCTTCGCGGCGGCTTTTGATCAGTCTCGCCTGCTTGAGTACGCGCAGCTGATGCGAGACGGCGCTCTGCGTCATGCCCAGCAGCGTCGCGATATCGCAGACGCAGACCTCCTCCTCAAACAGCACATAGAGGATACGAATCCGCGTGGCATCCCCAAAAACCTTGAATAGCTCGCTCAGCCTGGAAAGGGTCGTGTCATCGGGCAGAAGCAATTGAACCCGTGTCACCGCGTCCTCGTGCACATGCAGATAGCCGCAGACCTCCGCTTCCTCCTCCAGGCTGGCGTGGATGACCTGCTCAACCGCCTTGCGATGAATGTCCGCCATGGCTTCTCCTCCATCGTCCAATCTAACCGAACTGCTTTGCATATTCCAGGAGTCAGCCAAACAGGCTGCCGTTCATGATGGCGGTAATCAGCGCGCCGGAGGAAAACAGATTTGCCAGATGGGATTCCGCCATCAGCCTCGTCACCGCATCCAACGGCACGATCGTCTCCACCATCGGCACCAGCGTGAAGAGCACATAGACAAAGAGTACGCCGCGCAGAATTCCGAAAAGCCCGCCCAGCACCGCGTCCATCTGCTTGAGCACCGGCAGCTTGACGATCGCCCGGATCAGACTCATCAGCAGGGACAGGGCCAGATAGATGATGACAAACGCCGCGATAAAGCAGAGAATGTTGATGCACGCGGAAACGATGGTTTCGCTGACATAGTCCGTCACGCTGTCGATTCCCGTGAAGATCTCGTTTTCCAGGTTGGATCGGAGAAGCTTGCCGAAAACAGAAGGCAGATTGGCGCGCTCGACAATCTGTGAAATCTCGCCCTGGGTCAGGTCTGCGACCTTTTTCAGGCCCAGGCTCAAATCGCCGAGTCGGCGCTCCGCGTCCG
Source organism: uncultured Clostridia bacterium (assembly GCA_947165425.1). Lineage (GTDB taxonomy): Bacteria > Bacillota > Clostridia > Christensenellales > Aristaeellaceae > RUG11272. Next base: position 91,315 of record CAMVAJ010000001.1, on the reverse strand, counting down.
TATAGCTCAGCAGGGTCCGCTGAAGCGACGGGTTGGACTGGATCAGCGCGGCAAGCTTTGGGTAGAGGAAGAAAGAGCCGCCAAACGCGATCAGCGATCCGCCCGTTGAAAACACAGAGGAGACGAATCCTCTGTACAGGCCAAAGAGGACACTCAGCCCTACAATGATCAGGATTACAATGTCAACCGTGTTCATAGCTGTTCAATCTCTGTTTTTTACAATGCTCAGAACGGGTTTGCTCACATTGCCGCGCAAGCGCGGCCGCAGCCAAGCCCTCAATCCAGGCCCAGCTTGGCCCAGGCTTCCGTGATGACCGGCTGATGATCTCCGCCCGGATAGTAATTCTGATTGATCTCCGCGATCTCGTCCAGCCGCAGCGGCGGGGTGCAGAAGGTGCACCGCTCCAGTTTTCTGAACTCTTCATCCTCAAGCTCGCCGTATGTGAAGGGCTCGAAGGTCTTGCCCTTCGCGGAATAGCAGGTTTCGTGGGAATGGTAGGCGTTCCCGCCCTTGGGATTGTAGTACAGAAGCGTGTCGTCCGACGGCGGAAGAATTTGCCTCCCCTGCCAGTCCTCCCATATGACCAGCTTTGTGTTCATCCTGCGGTTATCCCACAGCCAGCGCATGTTGATCCCGTTGGGATAGGTTTTGCGCTGGGTACGGATACAGCCGTGACTGGCGCGGGTGCCGAGCTTTTTCTCCGCGGAGGCGTAGTTTTTGGTTCCGTCTCTGCCCTTGATATAGGGCACCTCGTGCAAAAGGTCGCCGCTGTTATAGCGCAGCGCATAGCCGCAGACAAGATTATCGCTGTTGAAAGTGCCCACAGCCGAGACGATCATGAATTCGCCCGAGCGCGTCTCGTTGTACGGCTGTCTGGCGTTCGGCAGACCCGTAGAGACCAGCAGCGTCGCAGTCAGCTTGCCGTCCATGAACAGATAGAGGCGCTGGGTCAGTTTATCCACGACAATGCCCATTTTATCGTCAGGCTTGACCGTCTTGAGATATTTTGAAGGGACCCAGCCCTGGACCAACCGGTTCCAGGCTTTGACTTTGCTGTCATGGAACGAGGAGGAATAGCACTCGATCAGCGTCCAGTCCCCCTGCTGCGCCAGCACGTGCACGCCCTGGCTGACACAGGTCACCACACCGACGCCCTCCGCGCTCTCGTGCGGCTCTGAACGGATAGTGATCTGCGCGCGCTGGGCGTTTTTGCCGCCGATATCCAGTACGGTCATGGGCTGCATAAGCATGTTCCATACCGCATCCTCGTCCGTGATATCCATGGGCATGGTCCAGTAGTTGATTCCTTCGTCCGGTTTGGAGTACGGACTTCCGTAGGAGGGCGTATACTGGCTCTGATCGTTTCCGTCCAGCAACGCCACGCCGTGCGCCTGCTCCGGGTCATCGTCCAGCATGACGTGCTCCTCGTAAACAGGAGCTTCCTCCTCCGCCGTGTCCTCCTCCAGCGTGTCTTCCTCCGCGGTATCCTCCAGCTTTGAATCGCCCGTCGGCGGCACGGTATCGTCCAGCTCCGCATCGGAGGCAGGAACCGTGTCGTCCAGATCGCTCTCATCAAAGGCCGGCACAGTATCCTCCCCCTCCGGGAGCATCTCGATCAACTGGCCGGCGTCAGGCGCCGCGTCGACCGTGTCCTCCCCCACAGGCGGGATCTCCTCCGGGTGATCACCGGCATATGTATCATCGTTTGCTTCAACGGTATCGTCCGACAGCTCGTCCTCCTGGAGCAGCTCGCCTGCCGCCGCGCTCATTCCGGCAACCCGGAACGGAATGGAAATCTCCTCCGAGGCGTCCTTCTGCGTAACCAGGCATATCGTCAGATTATAGTTTCCGTCTGTCAGGCCTTCCGCTGCCGCGTCCACAACCAGCGTCTGCTCCTCCGCCATGACCTCGCTCAGCCAGCTGCGGATCTCCCGCTCGTCTCCGTTTTCGCCCGGTCTCGTCAGCCAGCACTGTACAAAGCCCTCCTCGGAAGGCATGAAACAAACCGTCATCTGAGATTGGTCCGCGGTCAGAATGGTCGGTTCCGCGCTGACCGAGGTGATAAAGGGCGCGGGCTCACCGATCTGAACAGAGGTGCTCGTCTGCTGCGCGCCAAAGATCAGCGTCAGGACGGCTTCTCCGGCCGGCGCCATCACGCCCTGATAACTGCCATTCCACCAGACATAGTTTTGTCCCGCAAGGCCTTCGCCATGGTCCGCCACCACGGACAGCAGTTCGCCATCCCGGCTGTTTACCGTGAGGCGGTAGGTCCCTTCCTCCGGCAGCACAAAGCCGATCAGGGACGCTTTCCCGGGGCGGATCACGCCATCCACCGGATCAATGCCGAGATTACCGCCCTCCTGCGCATAGGCCGTCACGGCGGTCAGGATACATATCGTCATCAGCAGTCCAATGAGTTTACGCATTATGATCTCCTTAAACACCATATATCCAGCATGTTGAGCATGGCTTGTTTCCAGCGTGTTTCGGACATAAATGTTTCAATCTTATTACGGAATTGAACGTGAGCATTATAAACGATTTCAAAGGCAGAATCAAGCCCTTGCGAATGGAACCTCATTTTTGAACTGTTCGCCTTGCGCTGGTTCTGAAACTGTGCTACACTTCGTTTGTTTGCCTAAAACGCGAACAAGGAACGGAGATATGCGCATGACTGAACAGATCGTCATCCGCGGCGCGCGGATGCATAATTTGAAAAACGTCAATCTGACCCTGCCGCGGGATAAACTGATTGTAATGACGGGCTTGTCCGGCTCCGGCAAAAGCTCGCTGGCCTTTGACACGATTTACGCGGAGGGCCAGCGGCGGTACGTGGAGAGCCTTTCCTCCTACGCCCGGCAATTCCTCGGGCAGATGGAGAAGCCGGATGTGGACAGCATTGACGGCCTGTCCCCCGCGATCTCCATCGATCAGAAAACCACGAGCCGCAACCCGCGCTCTACGGTCGGCACCGTCACGGAGATTCACGACTACCTTCGTCTTCTCTGGGCCAGAGCCGGCGTCCCGCACTGCCCGAACTGCGGCCGGGAGATCCGCCAGCAGACGGTGGATCAGATGGTGGACGCGGTGCAGGCCTATCCAGAGGGAACGCGTCTGCAGGTGCTCTCCCCGATTGTGCGAAGCCGCAAAGGCGAGCACAGCAAGCTCCTGGAGGAGGCGCGCCGTGCGGGCTTTGTGCGTGTCCGCATCGACGGCGAGATGTACGAGCTGGACGATACGCCGGCTCTGGATAAAAAGAAGAAGCACACCATCGAGCTGGTGATTGACCGTCTGATTATCCGAAGCGGCAAGGAGTTTCAGAAGCGGCTCGCGGACTCCATCGAAACATCCACGGCGCGCTCCGGCGGCCTCGTGATCATGGATCTGTTTGATCAGGGCGAAATCCTCTTTTCCATGAATTACGCCTGTCCCGATTGCGGCATCTCACTGGGCGAGCTGGCGCCGCGGACTTTTTCCTTTAACAGTCCCTATGGCGCCTGTCCGGCGTGCTCCGGTCTGGGCGTGCTGCGGCGGATCTCCCCGGACGCGGTTTTGCCTGACCGGTCTCGTTCCCTGCGGGACGGGGCGCTCACCGCGATGGGCTTTAATGTGGAGGATGACACCGGCATTGCGGCGCAGTATCTCTCCGTCATCGGGGAGAGATACGGCTTTACGCTGGATACGCCGGTCGAACAGATGACGCCGGAGGCCGTGAACGCGATCCTGTACGGCACAGGCGAGGAGAAATTCACCATCCACTACGCCTCGGCCACCGGCGAGGGGCAGTACGCGACGACCTTCGAGGGCGTGATTCCCACCATGGAGCGCCGCTATCGGGAGACGACCTCCGACGCGATGAAAAGCGCCTACGAGGAGTACATGATGGACGAGCCCTGCCCCGTGTGCCACGGCAAACGTCTCAAGCCGGAGGCGCTGGCCGTGACTGTCGGCGGGCGGAATCTCGCCGAGGTCAGCGAGCTCTCCGTGTACGACAGCAGGGATTTCTTCGCGTCGCTTTCGCTCGGCAAAATGGAAACGATGATTGCCGCCCCGATTCTCCGTGAGATCGATGCGCGCCTCGGTTTCCTCTGTGATGTCGGCCTGGGATACCTGACGCTGGCGCGCTCGGCAATCACGCTGTCTGGCGGCGAGGCGCAGCGGATCCGCCTGGCGACCCAGATCGGCTCCGCGCTGATGGGCGTGCTCTACATCCTTGACGAGCCCTCCATCGGCCTGCACCAGCGCGATAATCACAAGCTGATCGCCACGCTGAAACGAATGCGGGATCTGGGCAACACCGTAATCGTCGTCGAGCACGACGAGGATACGATGCGGGAGGCCGACTATCTGGTGGATGTGGGGCCGGGCGCCGGCGTCAACGGCGGCGAGATCGTCGCGGCGGGAACCGCCGAGGAAGTAATGTCCAACCCCGCCTCCATCACGGGGCAGTATCTGTCCGGGCTTAAATCCATCCCGCTGCCGAAAACCCGAAAGGAGCCCATCGGCTGGCTTCGGGTCATTGGCGCAACGGTTCATAACCTGAAAAACCTGAACGTTGATATCCCCCTGGGCGTCATGTGCTGCGTCACAGGCGTCTCTGGCAGCGGGAAGTCCTCTCTGGTCAACGAGGTGATCTATAAGCACCTCGCGCGCCAGCTCAACCGCGCCAAGATGCGCCCGGGCGCTTTTGAGCGGATGGAGGGGCTTGAGCAGCTGGATAAGATCATCATGATCGACCAGAGCCCGATCGGACGGACGCCGCGCTCCAATCCGGCGACCTACACCGGCCTCTTTGACCAGATCCGCAAGCTGTATGCGATGACGCCCGAGGCAAAGGCCAGGGGTTATAAAGAAAACCGTTTCTCATTCAACGTCAAGGGCGGACGCTGCGAGACCTGCCAGGGCGACGGCGTCCTGCGGATCGAAATGAATTTCCTGCCGGATATCTATGTCCCCTGCGAGGACTGCAAAGGACGCCGCTATAACCGCGAGACGCTGGACGTGACCTGGAACGGCAAAAACATCAGCGAAGTGCTGGAGATGACCGTCGAGGAAGCCGTTCATTTCTTCGAGCACCATCAGGCGATCCGTCGAAAGCTGGAGACGCTTCAGGATGTCGGTCTCGGCTACATGAAGCTCGGCCAGGCCGCGACGACCCTCTCCGGCGGCGAGGCGCAGCGCGTCAAGCTGGCGACGGAATTGAGCCGTAAGGCCACAGGACGCACCATCTATGTCCTCGACGAGCCCACGACAGGTCTTCACACGGACGATGTGTCCCGGCTGATCCTTGTGCTTCAGCGGCTGGTGGAGGCCGGAAACACGGTGCTGGTCATCGAGCACAATCTGGACGTCATCAAGGTCGCCGACTGGGTGATCGACCTCGGACCGGAGGGCGGCTCCGCCGGCGGAGAGCTTGTCGCGTGCGGAACGCCGGAAAAAGTCGCCGCCTGCCCGCAATCGTTCACCGGCCAATTCCTTGTTGATAAGCTCAAGCGATAAAGCCCGATGCGCTCGAAAGGATGCTCCTGATGGTTACTGGCCGTTTCGCACCCACGCCAAGCGGGCGTCTGCATCTCGGAAATATCCTGTGCTGCATGCTTGCCTATCTGTCCGCACGGTCCCAGGGCGGACGATTCCTGCTGCGAATCGAGGATCTGGATGTCCCGCGCTGCCCACGGCGCCTCTCGCTGCAGTGCATTGAGGACCTGCGCTGGTTCGGCTTTCGCTGGGACGGCCCTGTGCTCTGGCAGTCCGAGCGGACAGAGGTCTACAAAAGCGTTCTGGACGATCTGGAAAACCAGGGTCTGACTTACCCCTGCTTCTGTACGCGGGCGGATCTTCACCCGGAGCTGGCGCCCAATCTGGGCGACACGCAGGTGATCTATTCGCGAAAATGCGCAACGCTTTCGCCATCCGAGATCCTCGAAAAAAGCAAAACCCGCAGCCCGGCGATCCGCCTCCGCGTGCCAAACCAGGAAATCCGTTTTATGGATATCCTGCAGGGAGAGGTTTGTGAGAATCTTGAGCGCGAGTGCGGGGATTTTGTCATTCGGCGTTCGGACGGGCTTTTCGGCTATCAGCTCGCGGTGGTCGTCGACGATGCCGTCAGCGGCATGACCGAGGTCGTTCGCGGCCGGGATATCCTCACCTCCACGCCAAGGCAAATCTTTCTCCAACGCTGTCTCGGATATCCGCAGCCGCGTTACGCCCATATTCCTCTCCTCACGGACGCCGCGGGCAGGCGGCTTTCCAAGCGCCAGAGAGACGCCGATCTGTCCGCCCTTGCCAGGGTCTATCGCCCCGATCAGCTTCTTGGCCTGCTCGCGCAGGCTGCCGGATTGCAGGATGAACCCAGGCCCGCCACGCTTGAGGATCTTCTTCCTGGTTTTGATTGGAAGAAGATTCCCGCATCTGAGATCCGTCTGCCTGAATTGGATCTGTCATGAATAAGAGGTCGAATACCATGCGTCTGTTTCTCACGAGCTCGCCCTGCACCGTCCATGCGCCGGACGGCGTGCCGCTGCCTTTTGTCTATAACGAGAACAACCGTTTCATGGAACTGCTCTCGGCTGGCCTGCGTACGCCCTTCAGCGCGGTCATGATCGCCGCATGGCCGGATGCTTCCGCGTCAAACGACGAGATGACCTGGGCCTTCGGCGAGGCGCTCCGGTATCACGGGCTTCCTATGACGGATATGTGTCTGATTGACCGTCGCAACAAGGAGGAGCTTTTCGCCCGCGTCAGACAGAGCGGCCTGGTCTTTCTCTCCGGCGGACACGTTCCCACAGAGAACGCCTTCTTCGCCGAGATCGGTCTGCGTGAAGCGCTGAGAGACTATCGCGGCATAGTTGTTGGGATCAGCGCCGGCTCCATGAACGCGTCGAAGACCGTCTACGCGCAGCCGGAGGAAAACGGGGAGAGTCTGGACCCGAACTATCGCCGCTTTATTCCCGGGCTTGGACTGACCTCTCTGCAGGTACTTCCCCACTATAACCAGGTTCACGACCGCATGCTGGATGGCAGACACCTCTTCGAAGATATCACGATTCCGGACAGTATGGGCCGCAAACGTTTCTGGGTATTAACCGACGGCGCTTACATCCTGCAGGAGGGGTGCCGCGCGACGCTCTATGGCGAGGCACGGTGTATCTATGACGGCGCCATGTTCCCGGTCACCCGGGACGGTGAGCAGCTGGATCTGAGCGGTTATCTCACCTGATGCGACGCGGTTTCTTTTGCTGACACGCATTGACAATCCCGTTGATGCGTGTTATACTGGCAATGTCATATGAACAGTTGTTCAAATGATAAAACATTACAGCAGGAGGATGCCCCAATGAAAAAGACCTACAAAATCGATGTGGATTGCGCCAACTGTGCCAACAAAATGGAGGACGCCGCCAATCGAACCGAGGGGGTCAAGAAAGCGGTCGTCAACTTTATGACGCTCAAAATGTCCGTAGAGTTCATGGACGGGGCGGATCCGAAGCAGACCATGTCCGCCGTCCTCGCAAACTGCAAGCGTGTGGAGTCCGACTGCGAAATATTCTTCTAATACCACCTGCTGACGGTCACGATGGGAGGCGTAGTTTTTTTGAACGCCAAACAAAAGAAAACCCTCGTTCGGATCCTTGTTTCGTCCGTTCTGTTATTGATCCTTCACTTTCTCCCGCTGAAGGGCTTGGTGCTTTTTGCAGCCTATCTGATTCCCTATCTCATCATCGGCTATGACATTCTGGTCAAAGCCTGGAAAGGCATCCTGAATCGCCAGCCCTTCGATGAGTGCTTTCTGATGGCGGTGGCGACCGTCGGCGCGCTGGTTCTCGGGCTGCTGCGCACAGGCGATTATGCGGAAGCGGTCGCCGTGATGCTCTTTTATCAGATCGGAGAGCTGTTTCAGTCGGTCGCCGTCGGCAAAAGCCGCCGTTCGATTACCGCACTGATGGATATCTGTCCGGACAGCGCAAATCTCGAGCAGGAGGACGGCTCCTGCGAGATCGTTGACCCGGATGAGGTGGAGATCGGAAGCGTGATTCAGATCAAGCCCGGAGAGCGGGTGCCGATTGACGGAACCGTCATAGAAGGGACCTCCTCGCTGGACACCGCCGCCCTCACCGGTGAAAGCCTTCCGCGGGAGGTTGTCGCCGGCGACGAAGTGCTCTCCGGCTGTGTCAATCAGACCGGCCTGCTCCGCGTTCGGACGACGCGCGAGGCCGGCGAGTCCGCCGCCGCCCGCGTGCTGGACATGGTTGAGAATGCGTCATCCTTGAAAAGCCGCAGCGAGGCGTTTATCTCGCGTTTTGCCCGTGTATATACGCCCGCGGTGGTTTTCTCCGCGCTTGCGCTGGCGCTTCTCGGCCCCTCCATCCGCCTCCTGCTGGGCATGGAAGCGCAATGGGGCGATTGGTTCATGCGGGCGCTCACTTTTCTCGTGATCTCCTGCCCGTGCGCGCTGGTGATCTCCATCCCGCTGACGTTTTTTGCCGCCATCGGGCGCGCAAGCCGTGCCGGCGTGCTGGTGAAGGGCTCCAACTACCTTGAGGCGCTTGCGCAGGTGCGCACCCTCGCGTTTGATAAGACCGGAACGGTAACGCAGGGCGTCTTCGAGGTCGCGGGCGTACATCACGCGAGAATCCCGCAGCAGGAGCTGCTTGAGATTGCGGCGCTGGCAGAGCTCCATTCGGATCATCCGATCAGCTTAAGTCTGCGCCGTGCCTGCCCGCAAATCCTTGAGCCTTCACGCGTGCGCGATGTCACCGAGCACCCCGGCATGGGCGTTGCGGCCACGGTGGACGGCAAGCAGGTATTATGCGGAAACGACCGTCTCATGCGTCAATCCGGTATCGATTTTGATCCCTGTTCCGCCGTCGGCACCGTTGTGCATGTCGCGATTGACGGCCAATACTGCGGTCACATTCTGATTGCGGATCAGCTGAAGCCGACCGCGCGCGAGGCAATGGACGCCCTGGCCGGCTGCGGCTTGGATCGGAGAGTCATGCTGACCGGCGATCGGGAGGCCGCGGCGAAAGCCATGGCGGAAGAGCTGGGCGCGGATGAGTATCGCGCCGCCCTTCTCCCGGACGGAAAGGTCGCGGCGATTGAGCAGCTGCTGGAGACCAGGCGTCCCCGGGAAACTGTCGCTTTTGTCGGCGACGGTCTGAACGACGCGCCTGTGCTGTCCCGGGCGGATGTTGGCATCGCGATGGGCGCGCTCGGAACCGATGCGGCGATCGAGGCGGCGGATATTGTTCTGATGGACGATGATCCGCTGAAGATTGTGACCGCCATTCGTCTGGCAAGGCGCTGCATGCGGATCGTAACCGAAAACATTGTCTTTGCGATCGGCGTCAAGCTGCTGTGTCTGCTTCTCAGCACGCTTGGCATCGGCAGCATGTGGATGGCCATTTTTGCCGATGTCGGCGTGATGGTCCTTGCGGTTCTCAACGCGATTCGCGTCTGAATGGAGTCCCCTGTTTCATAAAACATACCACGGTCAGCATATGGTTCAGAACGCTGACCGTGGCTTTTTTGATGCTGTTTTTCGCGGTATACACTGGGAAAGCTTCACCGGCACCGCAGCGCCGATGGAAAACAAAAATTGCAAAATACAGCAACATGCGCTATAATACATCCGTTCCTTAAGATAGATAACAGCGTGACCAAAGGAGCGTTGAAACATATGAACGAGAATATGGAAAACCAGGAGATCCAGCCGGTTGAACCGACTCCTGTCCAGCGGCACCGCCGCAGCAATCGCAGTGTCTCTGATCCGGCAGCCCATTCGGACGCGCCCTCGGCTTTTTCACGTGTCTCTTCCCATGTCACGCCGGCCTCGGGCGAGACAAGAGACGCGGCTTCCCAGAGCAGCAGCCGGGTCCGCACGCCCGCAGACGAGTCGCTGCGCCGCCCCGTCGCCGCGCCGGGATACACGAGGCGTGAGCCGGCACGCGCGGCTGCCGTCGGCGAAGAACCTCTTCGCAGCGTGAAGCCTGTCAGCGACAGCGTCAACGAGCAGGGCCGCGCCTGGCCCCGGATTGTCATTCTAGTAGTGCTTCTGCTGGTGCTTCTTGTATTTGGCCTGATGCTTCTCCCCGATGACGGCGGGGTACTCGGCACCGTAAAGCACGCGGTCACAGATCCGATCAACCGGCTCTTAGGCCGCGCCCCCAGCGCAACCGCCGTGCCGGCCGGTGAGGTGATTGATATCAACGCCAACCCGACGCAGGGCACGGCTCCGCTGTCCGTGATCTTTTCCGTCACCACGCGCGGCGCCATAGATGACATCAGCCTTGTGACTGCCGATGGGACCCATCTGGACAATTTGGCCCTGACGCAGCGCCAGGATAATACCGATGTGGTCGTATGGGTCCTCCAGGCCGATTTCAGGCAGGCCTTCAGCGGAGATCTCTCCGTCGCCATTCAGAATCAGGGTCAGTGGACCACGACCAGCCGCATGGTCAATCTCCAAATCGCCGCCCCCGCCGTGCTGCCCTCCGAAGGACCCGCCACCGTGGTGCCCGCGGATGAGAGCGGCGCGCTGGAGCTCCCTGTTGCACCGCAAATTCTGGACCTTTCGCTCGAGAATAACGAGGGGGAAGTCCCGCTCACATCTCAGTTCACCCTTCACACCGACGCCGAGGCGGAGGATCTCCGCATGGTGGGCTCGGACGGAACGATCTATACTCCATCTGAGCTGAGCCGCGCGACAGACGAGCAAGGGGTCCTCTGGTTTGGCCATCTTCAGTTTGACCAGCCTGTCGATGATCTGCTGACCATCGAGCTGCTCTGGAACGGCGAGTGGGTCAACGCCTTCCAGGAGCTGAGCATCTATGCCTATCCGCAAGAGCAAGAGGAGCCGGCGGAAGCGACCGTAACCATCGCTCCGACCGACATTCCGCCCGTCCCGACCCAGGTTCCGACAGTGGTCACCGAGGATCATATCGTCGCTGTGACCGCGGTGCCTGTTCCCGATGAGCATCTCGAAGAGCAGCCTGTGGATGAAAGCGCCGAGGATACGGTTGCCGAGACAGAGGGCATCGTCAGCGTTGACACGGCGGACGCATTGCCGGACTCCTCTGCGCCTTCTGTCCCTGAGGCCGAATCCACCGATATCCCAGCCGACATGCCGTCCGATGTACAGACGGTTCATTCCGATAATTCGGCCCATAGCAAACAGACAGCCGCCTCTGATCAGGCGGAGACGCAGCCTGAGGAAACGGAAGCCCCCGCTGCCCGCCGTTTGACCGTGGTCGCCGACGATCAGGCCTCCCCCAAGCTGATCAAAAGGATCCAGCGCTATAATACCAGCAACAAGAAAACCGAAGAATATGTCCGCGACGCCAAGGATGCGGTCGATTTCCCGAATGCGGAAGAATACAACGCGCTGGCCTTCGGCATTCTGACCTTCCGCGGATCCTCGTTCCGCCAGAACGCGTCCTTCGGCTCCGCTCCCGAGGCGCTCACGAAGATGAGCGTCAAATGGCAGACAGAGGCCGACAGCGTGAAGGGTACCGGAAAGACCGTCTACTACGGCATCGGCCGCAACAGTCAGGCCGCCATTGTCCGCTGGGCAAAGAATGTCCGCGTCTTCACAAACATGTCGGACGAAAAGCGGGATACCCAGTCTCTCAAAGAGGTCATCATCGGCGGCGAGGACGGCAAAATTTACTTCCTCGACCTGGCGGACGGCCAGCCCACGCGCAGCGCGATCAACCTGGGCTATCCGATGCGCAGCGCGCCCTCGCTCGATCCCTTCGGCAACGCGTTCATGGCAATCGGTCAGTATGCGCGTAAGATGGCCAGCGGCACCGGCAAGATCGGCATGCGCTACTATAATCTTCTCGACCAGAAGCAGCTGGGCATGATCGATGGCACGGACAGCAAACTCAAGCGGCCCATCTCCGAGCTGAGCAGCTTTGACACCTCTCCGATCATTGACCGCAACTCGAACACCATGATCAGCGTCGGCTCCAACGGCCTGCTCTATGTCACAAAGCTCAACATCGAGCAGAGCCGTACCGAGGCCTCGCTGAAGTTCAATCCCTCAACCGTGGTTCTGCGCACGCAGGCCGACGGAGAGGCCAAGAACCGCACGGCGGTTTCCTCCTCTCCCGCCGCCTACCAAAACTACGTATTCTATGCGGACCGCGGCGGCATTCTCCGCTGTGTGGACGTCAATACGCTGTCCGTCCTGTGGGCGGTGGATACCGGAGACGCGGTGGAAGCCGCGGTCGCCCTTGATCTGGACGAGGATGAGAATCTCTGGCTTTACACCGCAACCACCCTGCAGAATCGCAACAAAGGCGACGCGGTCATGCGCTGCTACAACGCGGAGACCGGCGCGCTGCGCTGGGAGCTGCCCGTCAATGTGACCAAAACCAAGTCCGGCAATCCCATCGCGGGCGTCTACGCCTCCCCCGTGATCGGAACAGGGATTCTGAAGGACAGCGTCTTCTTCACCATCTCCTCCGTCTCCGCCGCCGGCGGCAAAACATTGTTTGGGGAGTCCGCCGCCAAGGACGGCGTGCTGGTCTGCGTGGATAAGCAGAGCGGCGCAGTCAAATGGACCTACGAGCTGGACAGCTACGCCTACTCCAGCCCCGTGGCGGTGTATGGCGCCAACGACATCGGCGCCTGGATCGTCCAGGCCTCCGCGGAGGGCACGCTCTATCTGCTCAACGCGCAGGATGGATCTCTCGTCTCGACACTGGGCCTGGATGGAACCGTCCTCGGCTCTCCGGCGGTATACAGCACCAACAACAGCACCACCCTGGTGATCGGTACCCAGGGCAAGGGCGAGAGCTATATCTACGGCATCTCTCTTGAGTAAAGGCAAGGGTGCAGATGCGCAAGCAGAATCGTGGTGAGCCAAATGATTGAAAAGCTGCAGGAACTCATCAACCAATCCAGGCGAATCGTGTTCTTCGGCGGAGCAGGTGTCAGCACGGAGAGCGGCATCCCGGATTTCCGCTCGGTCGACGGGCTGTACCATCAGCAGTATGACGAGCCACCCGAAACGATTCTCAGCCGAAGCTATTTCAGCCAGAAGCCGGAAGCCTTCTATCGCTTCTATCGGGCGAAGATGCTGCCGCTGGAGGCGCAGCCGAACGCGGCGCATCGCAAGCTCGCCGAGCTGGAAGCGGCCGGACGTCTCACCTCCGTCGTCACGCAGAACATCGACGGCCTGCATCAGAAGGCCGGCAGCAAACGCGTGTGGGAGCTGCACGGAAGCGTCTGGCGGAACCATTGCGTTCGGTGCGGCAAAGCCTTTGCGCCAGAGTTTATCAAAGAATCCGAGGGTATTCCGCGCTGCAGCTGCGGCGGCATTGTGAAGCCGGATGTCGTCCTCTATGAGGAATCGCTGGATTCCTCGGTTCTCGCCGGCGCGATTCATGATATCCGCCGCGCGGATCTGATGATCGTGGCCGGCACCAGTCTCACGGTCTATCCGGCTGCCGGTCTTCTGCGCGATTTTGGCGGCTCCCACCTCGTGCTGATTAACCGGGATTCAACGCCCTACGACGGGATGGCCGACCTTGTCATCCATCAAAAAATAGGCGAAGTACTCTCCGCCATCAAGGTAGAACCTGTCGACATGTAAGGCTGTTTCGCCCACTAATCCATATGTCCCGCCGCATAGCGGCCGATCACCCGGAAAGCCTCGCTGGCTTTCCGGGCTTCTTTGATTGCGCGCTCAAAGGAGTCGCCGTCCACCTCGCCGTCAATGTCCACCGTGAAGAAATAGAGGAACGGCATGTTCCGCAGCGGGCGGCTCTCGATTCGGATCATGTTCAGCCCGTGATCCGCAAAGATTTCCAGCACGCGCACCAGCGCGCCGACTTCATTTTTGACACGGAAAACCACCGTCGCCTTGTTCGGCCTGGACAGAGGTGTCTTTTCCCGCGATACGATCAAAAAGCGTGTCGTATTATTTGCAGAGGTTTGGATATCCGCCTTCAGAATCTGCAGATGGAACACTTCCGCCGCCGCGGCGCTGGCGATCGCGGCATGGGTCCGGTCGCCTCTTTCCGCGACCTCGCGCGCGCTGATGGCGGTATTATCCGACGCCACGACCTTCACGCCGGGAAGACCTGACAGAAACGTATCGCACTGGGCGATCGCCTGCGGATGGCTGGCGATCTGACGGATCTCCTCTATGGCGGCCCCGGGCACGCCCAGCAGCTGGTGCCGGACCGGGTACAGGGTTTCGCCGATGATATAGAGCGGCAGCTCTTCCAAAAGCCCATAGGTGGCCAGAACGGCCCCGGCAAACGAGTTCTCCACCGGCAGCATGGCGTAGTCCGCTTTTTCCTGGGTCACCGCCTCCGCGGCCAGCGAGAACGTTGGATAACCAATCAGCTCCGCGTCCGGAAAAACCTGTCTGGCAGCTCCGAACGAAAAGCTGCCGATTATCCCCGGGTAGGCGACACGGACAGGCATTGCGCGCGCTCCTTCCATAGTTCCGTCAGGCCAATGGCCGCCATTGCCTCCACGACAGGACAGACGCGCGGCAGAATGCAGGGATCGTGGCGGCCCCTGGCCGAGATCTCCCGCTCTTCCATATCCCGGATGGATACGGTCCGCTGCGGCGAGGCGATGGTCGGCGTCGGGCGAACCGCACAAGTGAACAGCAGCGGCATCCCGTTGGTGATTCCGCCGTTGATGCCGCCGCTGTGGTTGGTGGCGGTTCGGATCTGCCCGTTCCGGATCGTGAAGGCGTCGTTCATTTCGCTTCCCGTTCCCTCCGCAAAAGCGAAGCCGTCTCCAAACGCCACCGCTTTGACACCGGGAATTGAAAACAGCAAGCGGGACAGTTCGGATTCCACGCTGCCGAAGAACGGAGCGCCAAGCCCCGCGGGCAGGCCATCCACCCGGCAGGTGACCGAACCGCCGACCGAGTCTCCGCTGCGCCTGGCCTCCCGAATGGTCTCGGCCATCCGCTCCTCCATGCACGGGCTGAGCGTCGGCAAGGTCATCTCAGAGAGCGCTTCCAGCTGGCTCTGTTCCGCCGTCTCGATTCGCTCGTCCTGGTGAGCCCCAAGCCGGGAGATATGGCTGAAGATTCGGATCCCCTTTTCCCGTAAAAACTGCGCGCACAGGGCGCCCGCCAGCACAATCGGCGCGGTCAGACGTCCGGAAAAGCTGCCGCCGCCCCGCCAGTCCTCAAAGCCAAAGTAGCGGATGTGCCCGGTATAATCCGCGTGTCCGGGGCGCAGCAAATCCAGCTCGGTGCTGTAATCCCGCGAGTGCTGATCATGATTGCGGATCACCGCGCAGAGCGGCTGCCCTGTGAGCACGCCGTCCATCACGCCGGAGAGGAACTCCGGCTGATCCGTCTCCTTGCGCGGCGTTGAGAGATCGCTCCTTCCGGGCGCCCTGCGGGCCAGCGCGTGTGAAAGCGCCTCCTGATCGATCTCCATCCCGGCAGGAAGTCCCTCGATCACAACGCCGATCGCCGCGCCGTGGCTCTGTCCAAAGAGCGTGACCTTCAGGTGTTCTCCATAGGTGGAGCTCACTTTGCGATCCCTCCAAGCTGCCGATAAACCCCCAAATAGGAAGGCCAAGATTTGGACAGCGCCTCCGCGTCCGAGACCGTCACAGGCTGCTCCGCAACCGTCGCGGCGGCGGAGGCGAGCATCACCATCCGATGGTCCGCAAGCTTGCCGAATTCAACCCCGCCGCGCAGGGATTTCACGCCACGGATCAAAATGGTATCGCCATCCGAGCGGGCGTCGCCGCCCATTCGATTCAGAATCTCAACCGTCTGCTCAAGCCGGTCGCTCTCCTTGAGCCGGAGCCTGGAGCAGCCCGTCAGCTTGCTCTCCCCCTCCGCCAGCTGACAGACCAGCGCGAGCATGGGCCCGATATCCGGGGTATTCCGCACATCCAGCTCCGCGCCGTGCAGCTTGCCGGCGTAAACCCTGACCGAGTCCGCCCGCTCCTCGACGCCAGCGCCCAGGCTGCGCAGGAATGAGACCACCTTGCGGTCGCCCTGCAGAGAGTCCGGGTGCAGCCCGGACACCGTGACGTCTCCTCCGATTGCGCCCATGCAGAGCAGCACAGCCGCCTGACTCCAGTCTCCATCCAGCGAGCGGTTCGAAGCCCGATAGCACTGTCCTCCGTGAATATACCAGCTCATCGGCCCGCGATCGTTGATCTGGATCCCGCTGTCCCGCAGCGCCTGGATGGTCATGCTGATATACTGGGCCGATTCCACCGGCTCGCGCACGGTGAGCGTCGAATCCGCCGGCAGGAGCGGCAGGGCAAACAGCAGGCCGGATACAAATTGGCTTGAGACATCCCCCGGCAATTCGTAAGCTCCGCAGGCCATTTCCCCCATCACGGTCAGCTCCGCGGTCCCATCCGCGCCGACACCCATACGCCAGTGTACGCCTCTCGGGACAAACAGATCCCGATAGACATCCATCGGCCGCTGGCTAAGCCGGCCGTGCATCCTGAAAACACCGCCATGGGTCAGCGCCAGCGAAACGGGAACAAAAAAGCGAAGCGTCGAGCCGCTCTCGCCGCAGTCATAGACCGGCAGCATGTCCGGTTTATGTCTCCAGCCACAGACTTCGATTTTGTCTGTCAAAAGCTTCACCTCCGCGCCGATCGCGCGAAGGCAATGAGCCGTCGCTTCAATATCCGAGGAAAAGGTGCAGTCAGAGAGCGTGATTCCCTGCTCCGAGAGACCGGCGCAGATCATCAAACGATGCAGTTCAGACTTTGAGGCAGGAGCGTTCACTGTGCCCTGCATTTTGGCAGGATGAAACGTGACTTGCATCGGGGGATTCTTCCTTTCAAGCAGTGATCATGCTTATCTTAGCACGCATTCAGATACAAGTCACGTATTCATTCTGTTCTTTTTTCGTATACAGTTTTCAGCCTTCAGGCTCGGCTATTTATTTGCCTTTGGCAGGCTGCAGATCAGCACCAAACGATTCTCGCCCTCCATCGCCGCACTGATCTCCCCGCCGTGCTTTTCGGTGATGGCCGCGGCTATGGAGAGTCCGATGCCAAATCCGCTCTTCTTCCCCTTGCTTCGCGAGGCATCCGCCCTGTAAAAGCGGTGGAAAAGCTGTTCACACTGTTCCCTGGTCAGGGGCTCGGAAACCTCGTTTGAAATCGAGAACAGAACACGCTTTCCGTCCATCTTCGCCTGGGCACGGATCGGTCCCTCCCCGGCGGCATATTTGACCGCGTTATCGCAGAGTGTGGAAATCAGGCGCTGGATCGACGCGCGGTCTCCGTGGACCGCCAGGTTGTCCTCGACCTCCAGCAGCATTTCCCGTCCCTGATACTCCGCCATGCCCAGGAACGGCTCTGCCGTCTCTTTGAGAAGGGCGGAAAAATCGAGCTCCGTCATGGTCAGCGGCGCGGATTCCTCCTCCATGCGGGAGAGATAGACCAGTTCATCCACGAGATGCCGCATCTGGGCCGTCTGCTTCTGCGTGCTGCGGATCCACTGGTTCTCCTTCATCTCCATCTGAAGCAGCTCCATGTTGGTTGAGATGACGGTCAGAGGCGTTTTCAGTTCATGGCTGGCGTCTGTGATAAACTGTTTCTGCTGCTCCATGTTGCGGATGGTCGGTTCCACCGCCTTTCTGCTGGCGATGGAAACAAACAGCCATGCCAGCGCGATTCCGCCCAAACATGCTATGCCGGAAATAAGCGCCAGGTTCCGGACGGCGGCCAGTCTTGTCTCGCAGTTGAGGAAGGTGATTCTCGTCTCGCCGTTTGGGAGCGTTGTCATTTTGTAGAGATAATCCTGGAGAAAGGCGCTTTCCTGTCCCCACTGAACCGCCTGTTCAGCCAGGGATAGGGCAGTCTCTCCGTCGGCATCCATCATGCTGTCCAGCGCCATCCTGCGAAGATTCCCCTCCTGATCATAGATGACGGAAAAACTGTTGGATTCACCCAACAGGTTCCTCGTGTGTTTGCTTTTCCCCGCCAGGCGCCGCCCGGGCTCTTCGCGCAGGCCAAGGCCGTCGCTCTGGGCCAGGAAGGAGAGCGTTGTCTCCAGCTCGCTCCGAACGCTGATCCAGTTCGCGATATTGACAATGCCAACCACCAGCACCATGGCCACAGTCAGCACAATGACCGCGATGCGGATAAACCTTCTCTGCAGTTTCTTGATCATGGTCTTTTCTCCAGGGAGTAGCCCGTCCCGCGGTGCATTCGGATCTCCACGCACGTCGCCAGCTCCGCAAGCTTTTTCCGAAGCTGCGAGATATTGACCCAGACAACGTTGATCTCAGCCTCTGCGTCCCAGCCCCACACCTTGTCCATCAGCTGCTGAACAGAGAAGATGATTTTCGGATTCTCCATGAGGACCTCCATCAGGAGGTAGCTTTTCCCCGACAGCTGAACGGTACGCGCTCCGCAGCGAAGCTCGCCCTGCCCCTTGTCGAGCGTCAGATCCTCAAAGGTCACCACGTCCGGAATATAAGCTTCCCGCCGGCGCAGCATCGCACGGACGCGGGCGAGAAGCTCGCTGGCGTTGAAGGGCTTCGGAAGATAGTCATCCGCGCCCGCGTCCAGTCCGGTAACCCTGTCCTCCACCGCGTCCCGTGCGGTCAGCAGGAGACAGGGCGTCTGAATCCCTCTGGAGCGCAGCCTGCGGAGCACCGTAATCCCATCCATCTCCGGCATCATCCAATCCAGGATGATCCCGTCATAGACCTCGTCCTCCGCAAAGCTCGCGGCCTCCGCGCCGTCGTACACCGCGTCCACCTGATAGCCGGAGCGTTCCAGCAGCGTCTTGACCGCGTTGCTCAGATCCAGGTCGTCCTCCGCAAACAGAATTCGCATTCTCATCACCCGCGCATAGCATAGCAGATTTTGTCCGTTCTGTCATGTCTTTTTACATGCTCTCCCGCGTCTGGGGTATTTTGCCCAGGGAGACGGGCAGATTGCCGTTTCTCGACCTGATCGAATCCAGAAAGCCCTTGGTAGACGTGATATCCTTCGGCGTCAGCTGATAAACCAGCTGATAAACGCTGCCCATCTCAACGGTCTTGACGCGATCCAACTCCCAGGAATCCGCGTAGCTGTTCAGAAGATCATCGAACAAACCCTCATAGTCCAGAACCTCCGGGATGGAAATCTTCAATTCGCGCCGATGTTCTCCTTTTTCGCCGAGGTGAACCAGCCCCAGGATTGTCAGCGCCGCCAGGTACAGCAAGAGCAGCAGGCAGGCAACCGCGATGTATCCGGCGCCCAGGCACAGGCCGAGCGAGGCCGCTAGGAAAACCGCCAGGATCTCCTGTCCGCTGCCCTGTGCGGAGCGAAACCGGATCAGGCTGAAGGAACCCGCCACCGCGATCCCGGCGCCCAGATTTCCATTGACAACCAGGATGACCGTCGCGGTGATCAGCGGCAGGACCGCCAGCGTCATCGCTAAGGATCGGGTGGTCACGTTTCGCCTGGTGTAATACAGCGCGGCGATGGTGCCAAGCACAATCGCCAGCCCCAGCGCTAAAACCACATGGCCCGGGTTCAGGGAGCCGCCCGAAAAAACACTGTCTAACATACCGCTTTCCTCCTGATGTCTGTCCAAAGCTTTTCCTTCTGATCCTGCAGATAGGCGCTGCCATATTTTGAGAAATGGGTCCGCGTGACCCCGGTCTCCCACAAAAGGTGCGAGAGCCACAGCGGATAAGTGCCGCTTGTTTTGACCTCCAGCAGACGCTGGTCCGGCCTCGTCAGCGGAATGTTCTGCGCCGCAAGCCGGAGATCCAGATTCCACATCCGGTAGGCGATATTGCGATCGAAGGTGATCCGCACATCCGGGTCTGTGTCGCTGAACCAGGCGTCCCGTTCATAGGCGATCACCGCGCACGGAATCAGGCCATAGCGCTCGATCATCCACCGGGCCTCCTGTCCGACCTGACCCGCCTCGTCGTCTCTGAATCCCTGCTTCAATCCCCGGGCGGCGGCTTCAAGCGGCAGCGCGATGCGGCGCTTATAGACGACGCCTCGGTATTTCTTTTTGATCTCGACAAAGGTATTTGATTTTAGGTTTGGCATTCCGTAGGCGCGCAGGCGCAGCTTCTCCTTGTATACAGGGCGTTCCAGCGATTCCCGGATCAGGCTTTTGTCCGGCGTGTCGTAATACAGGCTTTGAACCAGAGGGTTTCCGAAATCGGATTTCCGGAAGCCGTGCGCTGTCAGCGCCCGCCCGATCATTTCCGTCTGCGCAGTATCGAGCATATACTTTGTCTCGACCCGGGCAAAGCTTTCAACCATGGTTTCACCTTCCCCTTCCGCGTCCGCCACCGCGGGACATCTCATTCGGGCCGCCCATGCCGCCGCGTCCGCCGCCCATACCGCCAAAGCCGTTCTGTCCAAAGGCTCCGGCGGAATACAGATTCCCGGACATCGTACCGGCATAGAGAACCTTTTCGCCTGTGAGCAGACTGAAGGCTGAACCCTCCGCCAGCTGCGCTGACGAGACCAGGATCGTATCGCAGCTGTTCTCCAGTGTGAAGGACATCAGCGTCTCGCCATCCTCACGCTGCAGCCGGATCTCATCTCCGCTGGCTGCGGACACAGATAACGCCATCACGCTCTGCCCCGTCAGGTTCGCTGTATCCTGCATGACGCCGCCCGTGCTGGCGACAATCAGATTCGCGCCGTTGATCGTGCCGGTCCCGTTGAAATCAATGGCGCCCTCGCCTGTGGTTGTTCGGGCCCAAACGCCGATGCTTCCGCCTGTCAGGCTGACGCCGCCGTTGCTGTCCAGCGCGTCGCCGCCGGCATGGACATAGAGCTCGCCGCCGGTCACATTCAGCTGACCGCCGCTGGCGCTGAACCGGTCGTTGCCCCAGCCGCCGAAGCCAGAGCCGTCGTTGCCGCCCGCGGCATTCACCCCGTCGTCGGAGGCGGTGATCTGAATCTCTCCCCCGCTGACGGTGACATTCTGGCCTTCCAGGCCCTCGTAGCTCTGAAGAACGTGAATCTCGCCGCCGCTGATGGTCAGCTCACTGTCGGCGTGTACGCCGTCATCCCCGGATCGGATCGACAGGGCGCCTCCCTCGATGACGATGCTGTCCGCGTGGAGGCCGTCGTCCGCACAGTTGAAATCATAGCTTCCCTCGAGGATGGTCAAATCCGTCGCGGCTTTCACGGCTTTCTGAGAGACCTCGTCGCTGCCGGCCGAGCTGGAGGTGGACCAGCCGCCGCGTCCCCATCCTGCTTCCTTCCCGGATGCGCGCGCTTCGCCTGCGCCTTCCCCGGTTTTGACAGCCAGGCTCCCGCCGGCCAACACGATCCAGCCTTTTCCTTCCTTGTCTGTGCGGGTTGCCGTGACGCCATCGCCGCCCGCCGTGACCTGGATCTGCCCATCCAGCATCAGCACCGAGTTCCGGCCGCGAATACCGTCCATCTGCGCCGTGACCTGAATCTCGCCGCCGGCGAGGATCAGATCCGCTTTGCTCTGAATGCCGTGTTTCTGGGTCCCGTTGACGGATAGCGCGCCGCTTCCGTTGATCGACAGATCATCCTCCGCGTAGAGCGCCGCGCCGATGGTGTCGTCGCCGTCCTGGATCACGGTCCCATCCGTCAGACTGTTCTGCGTTCCCTCCGCCAGGGTGATGATCAGCTTGTCCGCCTGGACTTCATAGATTGCGGGTCCCTCCGGGCTTACAATCTCCACGCCGTTCAGGATCAGCCGCACCTTCGCCTCGGTCGGCGCGTTGACGACAATCTGGCCGTTCAGCGAGCCGCTCAGCACGTAATCACCCGCTGTGGAGATGGTGATGGTTTTCTCTTCCGCGCTGCTCAGGTCGATTGTCTGGGCCGAAGCGGCGCTCCAGGTGCTATCAGTATCCCGCGTTTTATAGAGCTCGCTTAGATTGACCGCGCTCTCCGCGTCCGCAGCGGCAATCATGTGATTGCCCAAGAGCAACGAGAGCACGAGGATCAGCGATAAAAGCTTCTTTTTCATGTCATTGCGCCTCCTTGTTCGTCATCCATCCGAGGATGCTGAGACCTGTTCCGCTCAGGCAGAGCGCACACAGCAGCCACCTCGATATCGCATTGTCAATAAAGTTCATCATTGGGTTGAATTGATCCAGGACCAGGAACACAAGGAACATCCACGAAAGGATCACCGTTGTGTGTCGCAGGATCCTCTGCGCTTTACTCATAGGAACTCACCTCCGCGATCAGCAGCGCGTCGCTGCTCTCTCTTCCGCCGCCGGAGGGCTGATTGATGATTTCGCTCTGCCATACCATGATCGACGAATTGCCTCCATCCAGGTTATAGGCCGCGGTACAGCCAAGCTCGTAGAAGAGCTGACTCAGGTCCGGCAGACTGATCCCCGCCGACTCGCCCCGTCCATCCACCACGAGCATACAGTAGTGTCCCGGCTCGTAGTAGCCGATCGCCGTGCGGGGATTGGCGGAGATGATCCGTCCCGTGCTGGAAAAGCTTGTCAGAACGCTTCCGTCTGTGTCGAGCAGCGCGGGGCCGAAGGTCCAGGCCTGCCAGGCGCCGTCCGCGATCGCCTCCTCCACCGAGAAGGAGGAGCCGGGGATCACGCGCATGGTGCCGTCGTAGTAGAGCACGCAGACATCACAGCTTGTCTTGTTTGCGCGGTAGATCACCCCGTTGCGGATCACCACGCCCTCGTTCGTGTTGCCGTAGTAATCGCCGTTGACCGCCAGCAGCGCGTTGTTCAGCATCGCCATATCCGAGATGCTGTCCCGAAAGCCAGATCCATAGGTATCGTTGGCCAGCGCCGACTGGAAGCTTGTGATGTCGCGGAGATAGATATCCGCCAGGTAGTACGTCACGTCTCCAGCCGTTTCCTTTGTCACCGTAATGGAGACATTGGGGCTGGTGTAGCTGTTGTCCGAAACGACGACTGTGTCCGTGTACTTGTCGGCAAACTTGTCCGCCATCTCTTCATCCGTCTCAGTCGTCGCATCCGTCTCCGGGGACGTCGTGGCGGAAGAGTCGGTATCTGTCAGCGCGCTGCCGCCTTTGCTGTTGGAGCCGCCGCTGCCTCCCGACCTGCCGCTCGAGCCGCCCCGCCCACCGCTGCCGCGGCCTCCCTTCGCCGAAAGCTGTGAAGGGACCGTGAGCGGCGAGTCGCTCGCGCCGGAGGAGGCCAGCAGAAGCGCGTTCTCCTGCCAGGCGTAGCCGCTCTCGTCGCCCGCCTGCTCTGTCACCCTGTTGGGATTGCTGATCACAATCCCCAGGCTCTGCTGCTGCCTCGGCAGCACATGGTGGAAGAGAGCGAATACGACCAGCGCGATCCCTGTGCATATGATATCGATGATTAGATTTCGGATCACCGGGTGTTTATGCTCTTTCATCCTGTTCACTCCTCGCGTTTTCATGTGTCGGAGGCTGATCTTCCGTTCCGACAGGCAGATCATATTGCGGGAACCTAAAAACAAATTAAAGACGTTTCACGCACCCGATGAACAATCTGTGAACAAAAAAAACAGGCTGCCCTCACAGACAGTCTGTTTTGAAAACAAGCTATGCGCGCTGCTCAGCCCTTGAGTCCCTGCTCCTGGCGCTCCATGTTTTCCACCACGATATCATAGATCTCGCCCTGCGTAGCCGCATAGGCCAGCACAAGCCACGGCTCGTTGGTGTGGAAATGAATCTTGATCAGATCCTCGTCGCCGATGCACAGCAGGCAGTCGCCCTTGAAATGCTCCGTGATGTAATTGCCGATACGGTCCTCGTCCAGGTCGTGACCTTCAATCAGCAGCTGTGTGTCAAACTTGAATTCAAGCATTTTCATTCTCCTCCCATTTTCTATCAGATAGATCATATATGATATTGAGAAGCGTTCCTGCCTGGCGGCATGACCGCTTCACAGACCCGTCAGCCCTTCGCCTCAGCCCAGTTGCGGCCCTGGTGAACCTCCGCCTCCAGGGGAACACGCAGCTGTATCACCTGCTCCATGCAGGATTTGAGCAGCTCGGATGCCTTTGCGACTTCCTCCGGCGGGCACTCCAGGATCAGCTCGTCATGGACCTGCAGAATCAATCTGCTCTTCATATTTTCAGACCGGAGTCGGTCCTCGACCTTGACCATGGCGGCTTTGATGATGTCCGCTGCCGTTCCCTGAACAGGGGTATTCATGGCGGCTCTCTTGCCAAACTCGCGCACGGCCGCCTGCTTGCTCTCAAGCTCGGGCAGATACCTGCGCCTGCCCATGAGCGTCACAGCCCAGCCCCTGCGCTGCCCGTCCGCGACCGCCTCGTCCATGAAACGCTTGACGCCCGGGTAGCGGCGGAAGTAGCGATCGATGAAATCCTTGGCTTCGGTGCGCGTCACGCCTGTGTTCCGCGCCAGTCCAAAGCCGGAGATCCCGTAGATCAGGCCAAAGTTGACCGCCTTCGCCCGGCTCCGCAGCTGCGGCGTCACCTCGTCCAGCGGCACTTCAAAGATCTCGGAGGCTGTCCGGGCGTGTATATCCTGTCCGTGCGTGAATGCCTCAATCATCGCCTGATCCCCGGAGAAGTGAGCCATCAGCCGAAGCTCGATCTGCGAGTAATCGGCGTCCACTAACACCCAGCCCTCTCTGGGCAGAAACGCCTCGCGGATCTCGCGCCCGTCCGCGGTTCGCACCGGGATGTTCTGCAGATTCGGCTCCGATGAGGAGATACGTCCTGTCGCCGTGGCGACCTGGTCAAACCATGAGTGAATGCGCCCTTCGGCGTCCACCAGCGGCTTCATGCCCTCGATGTAAGTGCCGTTCAGCTTGACCAGCTGACGGTATCTCAGCAGCGGCTCGATGATCTCCGGCGCGATATCGCGCAGCTCCTCCAGCACTTCGACGGAGGTGGAGTAGCCTCGGCTCGTCTTCTTTCCGTGCGGGAGCTTCAGCTGCTCAAAGAGCACGTTCCCCAACTGCAGCGGACTGTTCAGATTGAAGGGCGGCACGCGGCAGGCGCGGAATATCTGATCCTTCAGCGTCTCGATCTCACGGGTATAGCGTTTCCCGAGTTCATTCAGAACTTCCACATCCACCCTGAAGCCGATCTTCTCCATCCGGTACAGGACATGCTGAAGCGGCATCTCGACCTCCGTCATGAGCGTCAGCATGCCCTCGGAGGAGACCTTCTCCTTCTGGCTCTGCCACAGGAGCCAAACGCCGCGCGCGTCGTCCGGATAGCTCCCCCGGAGGTTGGTCAGCGCGTAGCTCTTTTCCTGCGGATTCAGGAGATAGGCGCCCAGCATGGTATCCCACGCAAAGGCTTCCGGAACCGCCAGCCCGTTCCGATCCAGCTGATGCAAGAGCGTCTTGCCGCCGTGCACCACAGCGGGGCGGGCCTCCATGTCCGCCGCGATCGTTTGCAATACCTTCCGGGGATCGGCGCTGCCGCCGCTGAGCAGATCGCCCGCCAGCGTCAGCCTTGCGCACTTCCCGCCGCCGGCGGCCAGCGTCAGCGCGGTATCCGTGAGATGAACGGAAAGCGGGCGCTCCTCTGAAGGGATCGAATCCAGGAAGGCTTTCAGAGCCTGCTCATCCGGGAGCGCGGTCATCTCGCCAAAGGGGTTCCGGGGCTCGCCCAACGGCGGCGTCTCCTCCGGCGGGACGGCTGCGCTAACCGACTTCGGCGCTTCCGCGGCAGCTGAGGTCCCCGACACCGCCCGGATCACCTGATTCAGCTGCAGCGCCTGCAGGGCGGGAATCGCGCTGCGGAAATCAGGCAGCACGCAATCGCTCAGGTGCCATTCCACCGGCGCGTCCCGGTGGATGACAGCCAGCTCCTTGCTCATCCGGGCCTGCGTCTCGCCATCCCGGATCTTTACGCCCAGCTTCCCCTTGATTTCACCCGCGTGGGCCAGCACGCCCTCCAGGCTCCCCCACTCCTGGAGAAGCTTCACGGCGGTCTTGTCTCCCACGCCCTTGATGCCGGGGATGTTGTCGCTGGCGTCGCCCGCCAGCCCTTTCCAGTCCGTCACCTGATCTGGGGTGAATCCATACTCCTCGTATACCTTCGCCGGTGTGAAACGCACGGTCTCGCTCAGACCCTTCTTGGTGAAGAGCAGCTCCGCCCCGCGCCCTACGAGCTGCAGCGCGTCCCGGTCTCCCGTCAGGAGAAGCGAGGTCACGCCCGCGTCGGTGCCCAGTCTGGAGAGCGTGCCGAGCAGATCATCGGCCTCCCAGCCCTGGAGATGATAGCGTTTGACGCCGAGGCTGTCCAGAAGCTGATAGAGTGTCTCAAACTGTTCCCGCAGTTCCGGATCCATGGCGCGGCGTCCGGCTTTATACTCCGGGTAAGCCTTGTGGCGGAAGGTCGGGCCGTGCTCGTCGAAGCAGACCGCCAGGTAAGCCGGCTTCTCCTCGCGGATGGCTTTGAGCAGCATCATCATAAAGCCATGGACCGCGTTGGTGTACTTCCCTTCGGAGGTGCGCATCAGCGGGATCGCATGGTAGGCGCGGTGCAGTATGCTGTTTCCATCAACGATCAGAAATACGTCCTGCACGTCTCTTCCCTCCTGCGCTTGCTGCTCTGCTGTCTGTGTCATCAGGTATCAGCCCGCTTTATCCGCGCCTGGTGCGCGCTGTTGACGCGCCGAACCGGCGCGGGCATCTGCTTCCGGCTCTCGCCGCTGGGTTGAACCCTGCCGCCGCCGCCAATGGTGATCCGTTGCGCCGGCGCTCTGCCCGCAGGCGCCTGGGCATGCGTCGGCGTCTTCCCGGAAGCGGATTTGTTCTGCGGTTTGGTTACGACAGCCTCCCCGCGTCGGTTCACCTTGGCTACGCGCTCGCCGCGCGGCATTCTCGGCTGCGGCTCGCTCGGCGTTGTGATTTCCATCGGCCAGTTATGTTCCTGGGACGGGAGACGCTTGCCGATCAGCTTCTCCACCTGGTTGAGCTGCTTCAGCTCGTCCACGCAGCAGAACGACCAGGCAACGCCGGTCTTTCCCGCGCGGCCCGTACGGCCAATGCGGTGGATATACGCCTCCGGCTCCATCGGCTGATCGTAATTGATGACGTGGCTGAGCCCCGCGATGTCCAGCCCGCGCGCCGCGATATCCGTCGCGACCAGCACGCGGCTCTCGCCGCTCTTGAACCGTGAGAGCGCCCGCTGGCGCGCCGTCTGGCTTTTGTCGCCATGGATCGCGTCCGCGTCGATGCCCGCCCGCTTCAGCTCCCGGACGATCCGGTCCGCGCCGTGCTTCGTTTTGCTGAACACCAGGCAGTTCTCCACCTCGGGTCGGGAGAGCAGCTGTGCAAGCAGAAACTTCTTGTTGGCTTTGTCCACATAAAAGAGCTTCTGTTCGATGGCCTCCACCGGCGTCGATACCGGGTCCACCTTGACGGTCTCCGGGTTTTTGAGCAGGGACAGCGCCAGCTCCTCCACCTCGGGCGGCATGGTCGCGGAGAACAGCAGCGTCTGGCGCTGCCGGGGGAGCTTGGCGAT
Organism: uncultured Clostridia bacterium; assembly: GCA_947165425.1. Lineage (GTDB taxonomy): Bacteria > Bacillota > Clostridia > Christensenellales > Aristaeellaceae > RUG11272. The sequence continues at coordinate 63,912 of CAMVAJ010000001.1, read as the reverse complement.
GATCCGCTTCACATCGTGGATAAAGCCCATGTCGAGCATGCGGTCCGCCTCGTCCAGCACAAAGATCTCCAGCTTGTCCAGCGCGACAAATCCCTGGTTCATCAGATCCCACAGCCGCCCGGGGCAGGCCACCAGCACATCGATGCCGCGCTTGAGCGCCTCTACCTGCGGGTTCTGATTCACGCCGCCAAAGATGACGGCGCAGCGCACCGGAAGCCCTTTGCCAAAGTGCTCAAACTGCTCCCCGATCTGGAGCGCGAGCTCACGTGTCGGCGTAAGAATCAGCGCGCGCGGCAGCCGGGATCCGCCGATCGGCTCCAACGCAAGATGCTGGAGGATCGGCAGCGCGAAAGCTGCCGTCTTTCCGGTTCCGGTCTGGGCGCAGCCCAGAAGATCGCGCCCGTCCAGAACGACTGGGATGGCCGAGCGCTGAATCGGGGTCGGGTTTGTATAACCGCTCGCAGCCACATTCTGCCGCAGGCGGGGCAAGAGGGGTAAATCGTTGAAATCCATGCTTCTCCTTAGTTCCGCGCCATCGCCTTGGCAATCTCCGCGCCAAGGGCCGCATTGTGATAGACCAGCTGAATGTTGGCCTCCAGGCTCGCGCCGCCGGTCAGCTTCTGGATCTTGTCCAGCAGGAAGGGGGTGATCGCCTTGCCCTTGATGCCGCGCTCCTCGCATTCGCGCAGCGCCTTGTCGATGTTCTCGTTGATATAGTCCAGATCCATCGCATACTGCGGCGGGATCGGGTTGGTCATCAGAATGCCGCCCTTCAGATCACAGTCCAGCTTGGCCTTGAAGATGCGGGCAGCCTCCTCGGCGTCCTCGACCGCGTAATCCACCTGATGTCCGGAGTGGGTGGTGTAGAAAGCCGGCATTTCCTTGGTCTGATAGCCGAGCACCGGGACGCCCTTCGTCTCAAGATACTCGAGGGTCAGTCCGATATCGAGAATCGATTTGCAGCCGGCGCAGACCACCATCACCGGCGTCTGGGCCAGCTCCTCCAGGTCGGCGGAGATATCCATCGTGGTCTCCGCGCCGCGGTGGACGCCTCCGATTCCGCCGGTGGCAAAGACCCGGATCCCCGCAAGGCTCGCGCCGATCATGGTTGTGGTGACCGTTGTCGCGCCGTCCTCGCCCCGGGCCAGGAGCACCGGCAGGTCGCGGCGGCTGGCCTTGGGCACATCCAGTCCGCGCTTCCCGAGGTACTCAATCTCCTCATGGGAGCAGCCCACCGTGATTTTGCCTTTGATAATCGCGATCGTCGCCGGGACGGCGCCGTGCTCGCGGATGATGCGCTCCACATTGAGCGCCGTCTCGACGTTTTTGGGGTACGGCATGCCGTGGGAGATGATCGTAGACTCAAGCGCCACCACCGGCTTTCCCGCCGCCAGCGCCTCCTGAACCTCTTGAGATATGGACAGGTACTTCCCCAGATTCATGATGATCTCTGCTCCTCCGTGTGTTTTGATACGGCTCAGCTGCTCCTGCGCAGTAGATCGCGGCAGGCCGAAACCGCCCGGTTATTATAAGCGAAAGGGCTTGTTTTTGCAATTGTTTTCTGCCTTTTCACTACGGTCTCTCGTCGGTTACGGCAAAGCGATCGGCACGGGAAAACCGGCATAGGCGTCCTGCACGATCGGGTCCGGTGCAAGGAAGGTGACGGTCATCCAGTTGTCCAGCAGCAACGCCAGATCGGTTCCCTCCTCCCGCTCCCACTCCTGGGCCATCGGCTCCAGCCAGAAAGAGACCTGCCCGCGCGGTCCGTCATAGCGCACATATCCATCCTTATACATCAGTTTGCTGATCGGACAGACCTTTACGCCGCGCAACTCGGCCAGCGAACAGCAGGGCGCGTTCAGGTTGCACACGCTCTGCGGCGGGACCTCCGCGCTCACCAGCTTTTCAGCGGTCAGTATGGCGTAATCCGCCAAAAACAGGCGCATATCCTCGGGGGTATGCGGCTCCATGGAGACCGCCAGCGCGCGCCCCTTTGGGGCCGCAAACGCCGCCTCTCTCGCCGCGCCAACGGTGCCCGACACATAGGTCGCCAGCCCGATATTGTACCCCTGGTTGATACCGCTGATAACCAGATCCACCGGCTCCTTCGCCAGCGCCATCAGCCCGATCCGGGTGCAGTCCACCGGCGTTCCGGCAATCCGCCAGGCGCACGCCGCGCCGGGCATCTCCGCCTCCTGCGCCAGCAACGGCTCAAAGACGGTAAAGCTGTGGGATTTGCCGCTCTGCTGGGTTTCGGGCGCGGCCACCGTCACTCGGTGTCCCCGCCGCGCGGCCGCGCCGCACAGCATCCGCAGTTCGGGGCTGTCGAAGCCGTCGTCATTGACCAGTAAGAAATGCATCTTTTTCTCCGTTCCTGTCTGTCAATCTCATGCCGTGGCATGCATTGTGGGATTGGCCTTGTCGTTCGCTGTCCGCGATCGCTGGCACGGCTCAAGTGTAACATTTGTAAATTGTAAAGTCAATCATTTTCAGAAGGAAGCATCCGAAATGGAATACAAGAGAAAAACATGGATTTTGTGATCGAATGGTGTATAATGAGGCGGAAACATCCGCTTTGGAGACTGAAGGAGGAATCACCATGCCGAATATGCGGCTGACCAAAAACCCCATGCCTTCCCAGAACGCGCAGGTTCGCGCCACCAACTTTCAGGAAGTTGCGCTCGGCTATACCGAGGAGATGGCGCTGGACGAGGCGCAGCGCTGCCTCAACTGCAAGCAGAAGTTCTGTGTGGAGGGCTGTCCCGTCAAAATCGATATTCCCTCCTTCATCCACCGCGTGGTCGAGAAGGACTACGAGGGCGCTTACCAGGTGATCAGCCTCTCGTCCTCCCTGCCCGCCGTCTGCGGCCGCGTGTGTCCGCAGGAGAGCCAGTGCGAGGGCAAGTGCATCCGCGGCAAAAAGGGCGAACCTGTGGGGATCGGACGGCTGGAGCGCTTTGTCGCCGACTGGCACAACCTCCATCAGACGGAAGCCGCCGCGCGTCCCGCCTCCAACGGCCACCGCGTCGCGGTCATCGGCTCCGGCCCGTCGGGGCTCACCTGCGCCGGCGATCTCGCGAAAAAAGGCTATGAGGTCACCGTCTATGAGGCGCTGCACCTCGCCGGCGGCGTGCTGGTCTACGGCATTCCGGAGTTCCGTCTGCCCAAGGAGATCGTCCGGAAGGAGATCGAAGGCCTGAAGGCGCTGGGCGTCAAGGTGGAGACCAACGTGGTCATCGGCCGGACCCTGACCATCGACGAGCTGCTGAGCGAGGGCGGTTTCGAGGCCGTCTTCATCGGCTCCGGGGCCGGTCTGCCCAAGTTCATGAACATCCCCGGCGAAAACCTCAAGGGCGTCTACTCAGCCAACGAGTTCCTCACCCGTATCAATCTGATGAAGGCCTATCAGCCCGACGCCGCAACCCCGATCCAGCACGGCAAGGCGGTGGCCGTGGTCGGCGGCGGCAACGTCGCCATGGACGCCGCGCGCTGCGCGCTGCGCCTCGGCGCAAAGGTAACCGTCGTCTATCGCCGCACGGAGGCCGAGATTCCCGCCCGCCGCGAGGAGGTCGAGCACGCGATGGAGGAGGGCATCCAGTTCTGCTTCCTGACCAATCCTGTGGCCATCGAGGGCGACGAGCAGGGCTGGGTCAAGAGCATCCGCGTCCAGCATATGGCCTTGGGCGAGCCGGACGCCAGCGGCCGCCGCCGCCCGGTCCCCGTCGAGGGGAGCGAGGAGGATATGCCGATGGACTGTGTGATCATGGCCCTGGGCACCAGCCCCAACCCCCTGATCAAGTCCACCACCTCCGGTCTGGAAACCCAGCGCTGGGGCGGAATCGTGGTCAACGAGGCCACCGGGCTCACCAGCCGCGAGCATGTCTACGCGGGAGGCGACGCGGTCACAGGGGCTGCCACCGTCATCCTCGCGATGGGCGCGGGCAAAACGGCCGCCGCCGCCATCGACGAACAGCTTTCCGGGAAAGCAAACTAAATCGATTCCTGTGCCCCATCGCAAAAGCGGAACCATTCAGGCTCCGCTTTTGTTACACCGAAAAATTGGATTACTTGCTCTTTTTCTTGGTTTTGTTCACGGCGTCCTTCATCGCCTTGCCAGGCTTGAAAGCGGGCGTACGGCTGGCCGCGATCTTGATCTTCTGACCGGTGCGGGGATTGCGGCCTTCGCGCGCGGTACGGGTGCGGACCTCAAAGCTGCCAAAGCCTACCAGCACAACCTTGCCGTCTGCTTCCAGACCTTCGATAATGCTGTCCAGCGTCGCGCCTACCACTTTGGCTGCCTCGACCTTGGTGATTTCAGCCTTGGAGGAAACCTTCTCAATCAGTTCCTGTCTGTTCATGCTGCGCTTCCTTTCTCCCTGACGGGAAATATAAATCTCATCGGTTTATCACCGTGCCCTTATTATACTAGAAATCGTCGCAAAGCGCAACAGGTATTATTGGGCGGGCGTTTTGAGCTCATGACGGCATGCCGAACCCTTCCCGGATTCACGGCGGCGGTTTTAAGCAGGCCGATTATTCCGCGATGAATGGCTTGCACGGTTATGAAAGTTGTGGTATACTTTCGCTATCGTAAGAAATCCCTGAGGGCTTTGTCCCTGATTCTTTGAGAGGGGGAGTTTTTTCCCGTGTTTGGCAAACGTTTATTCCCGGGCGGCGTACATCCGCATGAAGGCAAGGGCGGCAAAAGCGTCAATCAGTCCAACCCGATTGTTCCCCTGCCCGCGCCCCAGCGGCTCACCATACCGCTCTCCCAGCACACCGGCGCGCCCGCCAGGCCCCTTGTTCAGAAGGGCGACCATGTCCTGATGGGGCAGAAGATCGGCGAACCCGCGTCCTTTGTCTCCGCGGCGGTGCACGCCTCCGTGTCCGGCACGGTGACCGAGATCGGAACCTGCTATAATTTCGGCGGCTATGAAGTGCCCTGCGTCGTGATCGAGAACGACTATAAGGACGAATGGGTGCCGCTGCATCCCGCGGAGCATCCCGAGACGCTGACCGCCGCCGAGATGGTTCAGATTGTCCGAGAGGCCGGCATTGTCGGCATGGGCGGCGCGACCTTCCCCACCCCCGTCAAGCTGACCATCGCGCCCGATAAGCATCTCGAGTTTTTTGTGGTCAACGGTGCGGAGTGCGAGCCCTATTTAACGGCGGATCACCGTCTGATGCTCGAGAAGCCGACCCAGATTATTGACGGGATTCGTCTTTTAATGAATGCCTTCGGCGTCCATGAGACCCTGATTGGCGTTGAAAACAACAAAGCGGACGCGATTGAAGCCCTCCGTGCCGCCGCCGCCAACGTGGAGGGCATCAAGGTGGTTTCGCTCCCCGTGCGCTATCCGCAGGGCGGTGAAAAGCAGCTGGTTTATGCGCTGACCAAGCGGGTGATCCCCGGCGGCGGGCTGCCCATCGACGCGGGCTGCGTAGTGCTGAACGTCGGCACCGTCTTCGCGATTGACGAGGCCGTCCGGAAGGGCATACCGCTGATTCAGCGCGTCACCACCGCCGGCGGGCTGATGAACAATCCCGGCAATTATCTGGTGCGCATCGGCACGCCGGTCCGCTCGCTGATCAACGCCTGCGGCGGCACGCAGCCCCATGTGCGCACCCTGATCTCCGGCGGTCCGATGATGGGCACCGCGTTTGTCAACATCGACATCCCGATCACGAAGGGCTGCAGCGGGATCCTCGCGCTGGACAAGTCCGCCATCGACGTGGATGAGAGCGCCTGCATTCGCTGCGGCCGCTGCATGCGAGCCTGCCCCATGCATTTGCAGCCCGCGCAGATGGACCGGCTGATCCGCGTGGAGAACTTTGACGAGCTCGACCGCATCGGCGTGCTCTCCTGCATCGAGTGCGGCGCCTGCACCTATGTCTGCCCCGCCAAACGCCTGCTGACCCAGTCCTTCCGCTCCGGCAAGCGCATCGTGAACATCCGCCGCAAGAAGGTCAAGGAGCGCGAGGCCGCCGAAAAGGCCGCGGCCGAGGCCAAAGCGCAGCAGGGCGGCCAGGCCGGAAAGGAGGCATAAGGAAATGCAAAAGAATCTCGCCATTACCTCCTGCCCCCACATCCGGAGCAGGAAGACGACCCAGAAGATCATGCAGGATGTCTGCATCGCGCTCGCGCCCGCAGGCATCGCCGGCATCGTCTATTTCGGCGCCCGCGCGGCGGCGATCATCGCGATCTCCGTCGTGACCTGCGTCCTCGCCGAGCTGGTTTATGAGAAGATGATGAATCAGCGAGTAACAATCGGGGACTGGAGCGCCGTGGTCACCGGCCTGCTGCTGGCCTACAATCTCCCCTCCACCGTCCCGCTCTGGATCCCAATCATCGGCGGCATCATCGCCATCGTTCTGGTCAAAATGCTGTTTGGCGGCATTGGCTCCAACTTCATGAATCCCGCACTGACCGCCCGCGCCGTGCTCTTTGTCTCCTGGGGCGGCCTCATGGGCACCTATCCCATCACCCGCTATATGGCCGATACCGTATCCGCCGCGACCCCGCTCGCCGTGCTTGCCACGGATTCCGCCAGCGTCTCTCTGGTGGATCTGATGATCGGCAACTGCCCCGGCGTGCTCGGCGAAACCTGCAAGCTCGCGATCCTCGCCGGCGGCATCTTCCTGATCGCGCGCGACGTGCTGGACTGGAAGATCCCCGCCTGCTTCATCGGCTCGGCCTTCCTGCTCTTCCTGCTGACCTCCGGCTTCAACTTCGACTATGCCGTCAAGGAGATCTTTGCGGGCAGCCTGATGCTGGGCGCCATTTTCATGGCGACGGACTACGCGACTTCACCCCAGTCCAATCTCGGCCGGGTCATTTTCGGTGTCGGCTGCGGCCTGATTCTCTTCATCATCCGCGCCTATGCCAACTATCCGGAGGGATGCTCCTTCTCCATCCTGTTCATGAATATTCTGACCCCCCTGATCGACCGGTATACCGCACCCAAATACTTCGGGGAGGTGAAGCAGCATGGCTGATCAAAAGAAATCAAGCTTTATCTCTGTATTTCTCAACGGTCTGATTACGGAGAACCCGACCTTTACGCTGATGCTCGGCATGTGCCCGACGCTGGGCGTGACCACCGCCGCGATGAACGGCGTCTCCATGGGTCTGGCGACCACCTTCGTGCTGGTGTGCTCCAACCTGTTCATCTCGCTGCTACGCAACATCATCCCCGATAAAGTGCGTATTCCGGCCTATATCGTCGTGATCGCCTCCTTCGTGACGATGATCGACCTGTTCATGCAGGCCTTCCTGCCGGAGCTGCGGGCCGTGCTCGGCACCTATATCCAGCTGATTGTGGTCAACTGCATCATCTTCGCCCGCGCGGAATCCTTCGCCGCGAAGAATCCGCCGCTGCTCTCCATCGCGGACGGTTTGGGCATGGGACTGGGCTTCACCTGCTCCATCACGCTGCTCTCCATGGTCCGCGAGCTGTTCGGCTCCGGCAGCATCTTCGGCCTTCGGATCATGCCGGAGGGTTATCTCCCGATGGCGATCATGAATCAGGTTCCCGGCGGCTTCATCACGCTGGGCCTGATGATGATCCTGGTCAATGTGATCAAGAAATACGCCTCTGCCCGAAAGGAGGAGAAGCTGGCATGAGTACCTGGCTTGTCATTATCATCGGGCAGATCCTTGTCAACAACTATGTGATGTGCCAGTTCTTCGGCATCTGTCCCTTCCTGGGCGTCTCCAAAAAGGTGGACACCGCCCTGGGCATGGGCCTTGCCGTCACGTTCGTCATCACGATCGCGTCCTTTGTGACCTGGCTTGTGCAGTACTATATTCTCGAGCCGCTCAATCTGGTCTACCTGCAGACCATTGCCTTCATTCTCGTGATCGCGGTGCTTGTGCAGGTTGTGGAGAGCGCGCTCAAAAAGCTGTCTCCCTCTCTGTATCAGGCGCTCGGCGTGTATCTGCCCCTAATCACCACCAACTGCGTGGTGCTGGCTGTGGCGGTCAACAATATCACTGACGGCTACAACCTCCTGCAGGCCACGCTGTGCGGCTGCTGCTCTGCGCTGGGCTTCACGCTGGCGCTCCTGATTCTCGCGGGCATCCGCGAGCGGATGGAGCTGTCCAACATGCCGAAGTGGATGCAGGGCTTCCCCGGCGCGCTGATTATGTCCGGCTTGATGGCCATTGCTTTCATGGGCTTTGGCGGACTGATTTAAGGAGGCTGTGAAATGAAAATTCTCTATGCGGTGCTGATCCTCGGCGGCATGGGAATCGCCTTTGGCCTCCTGTTGACCTGGGTATCCAAGGTCTTTGCCGTGCCGGTCAATCCCACCCGCGACGCGGTGCGGGAGGCGCTGCCCGGCGCGAACTGCGGCGGCTGCGGGTACCCCGGCTGTGACGGCTGCGCGGACGCCATCGCCGCCGGCAAGGCCCCTGTCTCTGCCTGCCCGGTGGGCGGCGCGGAGGTCGCCGCAAAAATCGGCAAAGTCATGGGCGTCTCTGTCGACACCCAGGAGCGCAGAGTGGCCCATGTGATCTGCCAGGGCGGAACCGACCGTTGCCGTGTCAAGTTTGACTACAAGGGCATCATGGACTGCAATGCCGCCGCCATCATTCAGGACGGCTACAAGGCGTGCAAATATGCCTGTCTCGGCCTGGGCAACTGCGAGCGCGTCTGCAACTTCAACGCGATCCATATCGATCAGGCCAAGAAGATCGCCGTCGTGGACGAGGATAAATGCCAGTCCTGCGGACAGTGTGTCTCCGCCTGCCCGCGCGGCGTCCTGGAGATGCGCGTGGTCAATCAGCCCGTCGATATGCGCTGCCGCAATCCCGTCATGGGCGTGGCTGTCTCCCAGCTCTGCTCCGCCGGCTGCATCGGCTGCGAGCGCTGCATGAAGTCCTGCAAATTCGGCGCGATCACCATGGTGAACCATCTGCCTGTCATCGATGACAGCAAATGCCGCCACTGCATGGTCTGCGCCGAGGTCTGCCCCACCGGCGCCATGTGCGCGGAGTGGGACAAGCGGCTTGTGGCGGAGATTGATCCCAACGCGTGCATCGGCTGCGGCGCCTGCAAGCGCACCTGCCAGTTTGGCGCGATTGTCGGCGATCTGAAGCAGGTTCATAAGATCAACGACGCCTGCACAGGCTGCGGCGCGTGTGCTGAGAAATGCCCCAAGAAGTGCATCACCATGAAGGTTCGCGACAAGGCGCGCGATCCCAAGGCCGCCGTCAAGGAAGCCCCTCCGGCCAAGCCCGTGATCACGCCGGAGATGCAGGCCAAGATCGACGCCGCCAAGGCCGCGAAGGCCGCCAGGGAAGCCGCCGAGACCAAGTAAAATCAGGGTTAAACAAAAGCACCGCCTCGGCGGTGCTTTTGTTTAACGGGAGGAAGTCTTACGCTTTGGCTTCTGCCTCGCTGTGCGTTCCGCAGATCAGCTTGATGAAGAGCGGGACGAGGGCGATGCAGTAGAAGACCACCAGGAACGAGTGGAGGAAGTGGCCCCAGTGGGTCCCGAGCAGCGCGTCCAGCGGGGACTTGAGGTAGGTGAGCATCGCCCACAGACCGACCATACCGACCGCGCAGACGCCGATTCCCTTGGCATTCAGGCCGGCCGCCTCAAAGCGAATCCATTTCCGCTCCACGAACAGCGCGACGCACAGACCGATCAGGTAGGCCGTGTCACCGTAGCCGTCGTTCATCATCCGCTGCGGATCGACCAGGAGCTTTCCGTCCACATAGGTCATCGGATAGGGCTTGAAGGTCATATAGGCGATGGCCGCCCAGCCGAAGAGGAAACCGCCCAGCAAGAACCACTTGAGCTTGTCGGGATGCTCGGAGAGATAGCCGAACAGCTTTCTGATCAGCACAAGCCACAGCACGGACTCAAAGATGCCGACAAACACGTCCTGGGGTGTATGCACCCCCAGATAATTCCGGGAGAAGCCCGTGATCACCGCACAGAGCACAAAGAGCGCGGAGAGCCACTTCCACTTCTTCCACGAGATGACCGCCAGGCCGCCGTAGATCGGGCCGGCTGTCACCGTGTGTCCGCTCGGGAAGGAGTAGCCTGTCGCGGTCTCGATGGCATCGCCGGCCGGCAGCACGCGCGCGTCGCGGATCCAGGGCCGATAGACGCAGGCCGTCAGCTTGACGGAGGCGTTGACCGCGCAGCAGGTGTAATAGGAGGCCAGCACATACAGGCCGCTCTTCCGGTCCAGGAGCCAGTAGACGAGAACCGGAAGCATGACCAGATAGGTGACCGCGAACAGCGAAATGCCCTCCATGAAGGGCGTCAGCGCGTTCCCGGTGTTGTTGCGGAAGTCCTGCAATGCCAACAGGTAATCGATATCCATGAGAACACCCCTTATTTCCCAGACTTTGCGTCTGGTATATTAACACATTCATCAGGCCGCAGCGGCCTGCAGGAAAAACCCCGGCTGCTCAGATTTCGATCGGGAAGGGCAACAGCGCGAGGATATCCCGCACCACGTCCACCCCCGGATAGACCTCCAGCAGCTTCAGCCCCGTGCGAGTCAGCGTCAGCACACAGCGCTCCGTCACGTAGAGGACGCGCTGGCCGTTCGCGACAGCCTGCCGGGCGGAAAAGCTCACATGCTGGATCTCGTTGACGAACTTCGGGATCGAGCCGTTCTGATCGATCGAGATAATGCCGCCCTTGCGCGATACCGACAGCCCCTTTGTGTTGAAGGTCAGGCAGAAAACCACTGTGGGTGTTTTCGCGGTGATATTGGCAAAGCCGCCAATCCCGGCAAAGGCGCCCGGGCCGTGGTGCGCGTTCACATTGCCGTGCCGGTCCACCTCAAGCGCGCCCATGAAGCAGATATCCAGTCCGCCGTTATCGTACAGGTCAAACTGGTTGGACATATCGATGACGCAGGTCGCGCCGATCATCGCGCCGAATACGGCTCCGGACGCGGGAAAGCCGCCCACGCTGCCGGACTCTACCGTCAGGGTGATGTGATCCAGCATGCCGTTTTTGCGTGCATAGTGGGAAACCATCTCGGGGATTCCGATGCCCACGTTGACGATATCCTCTTTCCGCAGCTCCTTCGCGGCGCGCTTGCCGATAATCCGGGCGGCGGTCGAATCCTGGCGGCGCTGGTTGCTCAGGCTCTCGATCCGATCCGTCCACAGGGACCACTCGGAGTAGGGAATCTCAAAGCTGCCTGTCAGCGCCGTGTAGGCCTCGTCGCGCCAGCCGGGCTCCACGACCACGATGGCATCCACAAAGCAGCCCGGGATGATGGCGTTACGGGGGCGTGAGGGCATATCCACCAGCCGGTCCACCTGCACCAGCACAATACCGCCGTTGGCCTTGGTCGCCTGGCAGATCGAGAGCGCGTCTCCGGACATATACATGTCGTCAAAGGAGATATTGCCCCGGGGATCCGCTGCCGTGCCCTTGATCATCGCAACGTTGATCTTGGGCAGCTTGTAGTATAAGAACTCTTCGCCGTCAACCTCTACCAGCTTGACATAGCTCTTGCTCTTCGAGATGCGGTTGATGCCGGGGCCCTGCCGTCTTGGATCCACAAAAATATCCAGCCCGACCTTGGACAGCGCGCCGGGCAGACCGCCGGCCTGGGCGCGGATGGCGTGGGAAATGCAGCCCAGCGGCAGATTATACGCCTCAAAGCGGTCTTCCAATACAATTTTCTTTGTGGAAGGCATCGCGCCGAAGTGGCCGCAGATCAGCTTGTCCACCGCGCCCTCCCGGATATATCCCTCCGCGGCCCGGTTTTCATCCCAGACGCCGAAGCCGGCGCTGGAGACCACCGTGAGATGCGCGGGCGAGCCGGTCTCATGAAAGCGCCGGCCCAGCGCCTCGTGCAGCTCCACCGGGTTCTCGATCCCCACAAAAGAATTAACGCAGATACAAGCACCGTCCGGTATCATCCTGATCGCGTCGTCTGCCGACATGATTTGAAACATGTTCGTTTACCTCGTCGAAGCGCAGATATACAACGAGGTGGCAGCGTGATGCCGCGCTGTCACCTCATCGCAGGTCATCTATGATATCGTTGTCCGGCGGAAAGAATCAGTAGATGGTTTCTGAGATCACAGGCCAAAGAGGCTGTGGAGCGCACGCTCATTCAGATCAGTTCCGATCACGCAGAAACGGCCAGTATAGTCGGCTGTCCCATCGCGGAAGTCCGCCTCTCCCGGCACAAAGTCAAACTCAAACCATTTGCCATCCTGGTCCTGCAGAATGCCCTTGGCGCGCAGCACCTTGCCGTACTCCTCCTCGTCAGAGAGCTGGTCCAGCTTGGCTTTGATCTCCTCTTTGCTGTAGCGGTTGGCTGTCTCGACGCCGATATTCTGGAAAACCTCGTCCGCGTCGTGATCATCCGCGCCATGGTGATGGTGATGATGGTGATGATGATGCTCGTGATCATGGTGATGCCCATGCTCGTCATGATCATGGTCATGATGATGCTCATGCTCGTCATGATCGTCGTCATCGTCATGATCGTCGTCGTGATCATCGTCATGATCATGCTCGTGCTCATGCTCATGGTCGTGATGATGATGGTGGTGATCGTGCTCATCCTCATCGTCATCGTCGTCCTCCTCCTCGGGCTCCATCGCCTCGAAGAAGATCGGCTTCCCGTTCTCAATGACCTCCAGCATGAAATCCGGCGTCATATCGTCCCACGGCGTGGTGATGATGCGGGCATCCGGATGCGCCTCGGCCACAAGCGCGCGGCTCTTCTCCACCCGGTCGGCGGACAGAAGCTGCGTCCGGCTGAAAATCACCGTGGACGCGCTCTTGATCTGATCCAGGAAGAATTCACCAAAGGACTTCATATACATCCGGCATTTGCCGGCGTCCACCACGGTCGCGCTGCCGCCGACCACAATCTCCGGATGGCGCTTTTTAGCCAGCTCCACCGCGGACAAGATCTCGCTGAGCTTGCCGACGCCGGTGGGCTCCACCAGAATGCGGTCCGGATGATAGGTGTCGATCAGCTGGTCGATCGCCCCCTGGAAATCGCCCGCCAGCGTGCAGCAGATGCAGCCGGCGTTCAGCTCGGAGACCGTGATGCCGACCTCTTTCATGAACGCGCCGTCCACGCCGATATCGCCGTACTCATTCTCCAGCAGCACAACCTTCTCGTTGCGCAGACTGCCGGTCAGCAGCTTTTTGATCAGCGTGGTTTTGCCCGCGCCGAGGAAGCCGGAGATCACATTGATTTTAACCATGTTGCCTCTCACAGTCCTTTCTTGAACGGCCTTTGCCGTCCATCACGATTATATCATCGCTGTCAAGAGGGCAGCACGATCGTCGGCTTCTCCTTGGCAGGGCGGTACAGGCAGAATCGGCGCCCGATCGCCTGCACGGGCTCGGCCTGGCATTCCTCGCACAGGGCGGAGAGCACCTCCCTGGCCTCCATCGGGCAGTTGGGCTGCACACAGCCCTTAATCAGCTCGTGTGCCTCCAGGTCCTCCTCTACCTGCTGAATGGTCCCAGAGGTGATGCCCTCCTTGCCCACATACAACACAGGCTGCAGCTCGTTGGCAAGGCCCCGCAGATAGGCGCGCTGTTTGCTTGTAATCATTTTTTCTTATCCTCTCAATCCACAAAATCGAACTCCATATCTCCGATCGCCACGGTCGAGCCCTCCCGCGCGCCCTTTTCGCGCAGGGCGTCCACCACGCCGAGCCGGCGAAGCGTGCGATGGAACCAGTTCAGGCTCTCGTTGTCGTCGAAATTGACGCTGGCCAGCAGATGCTCCATCGCGGGGCCTTCCACCAGATAAACGCCGTCCACGAGCGAGATGGAGAAGTCGTTGTCATTCAGCGGCGCGTCGTCCGCCTCCGCCTCCTCCGTAAAATGGATGATCGGCGGAATATCCTTCAGGGCGTTCTCGACATGATCCAGCAGCTCGTCAAATCCCTGGTGCGCCGCGGCGCTGACCGCAAAAACGGGATAGCCCAGCTCCGCCGCGCGGGCGCGCATCCGCTCGAGGTTTTCCTCGCATCCGCCGAGATCTATCTTGTTGCAGACCACAATCTGCTTCCGCTCCGACAGGCCGCCGTAGCGCTTCAGCTCCAGATTGATCTGGTCGAAATCCACCACCGGGTCCCTGCCCTCGCTGCCGGAGATGTCCACCACATGGAGGAGCAGTCTGGTCCGCTCGATATGCCGCAGGAAATCAAGTCCCAGCCCCACGCCGTCCGACGCGCCCTCCACCAGGCCCGGGATGTCCGCCAGGACGATATCCTGTCCGTGTCTGCGGATGATTCCCAGGTTCGGCGTAAGGGTGGTGAAGTGATAATTGGCAATCTTCGGCTTGGCGGCCGTCACGGTCGAGAGGATCGTGCTCTTCCCGACGTTCGGATAGCCCACCAGACCCACGTCCGCGATGGTTTTCAGCTCCAGCTGAAAGGTGTGGATATTGGTTTTGAAGCCGGGCTTTGCAAAGTTTGGGGCCTGCCGGGTCGGCGTCGCGAAATGCATATTGCCCCATCCGCCGCGCCCTCCGCGCAGGAACAGGCGCTTCTCTTCGGCCTGATCCATGTCCGCGACGATCGCGCCGCTCTCGTCGTCCCGCAGCACGGTGCCCACCGGCAGCTTGATCACCAGATCCTCGCCGCTCTTGCCCTTGCAGCGGCCCGCGCTGCCGTTTCCGCCGTTCTCAGCCGTAAACTTGCTCTTGAAGCGGAAATCCAGCAGGGTGTGCATGTTGGGATCCGCGTACAGATAGATATCGCCGCCCTTGCCGCCGTCTCCCCCGTCCGGACCGCCGTTCTGGACGAATTTCTCGCGGTGAAAGGAGACGCATCCATCGCCGCCGTTGCCGGCCTTGCAAGTGATTTTAGCCCTGTCTACAAAGTTTCCCATCAGATCCTCCGTCCGGATTTTGACCGCATGCGCGGATCATCACACAAGTAACGAAACAGAGACCTCCGCAACCGGAAGTCTCTGCAGATCGAAGTGGTGGGACTCGAACCCACGGCCTCCTAGTCCCGAACCAGGCGCGCTACCAAACTGCGCTACACCTCGGTTTCCGCTGGAGCCGATAATGGGACTCGAACCCATGACCTGCTGATTACGAATCAACCGCTCTACCAACTGAGCTATATCGGCACGTCCAGCGGGAGGTATTATAGCAGACTTTCCCGTTTTTGTCTACACCTTTTTTCTGTTCCGGGACTTTTTATTTTTATTTCATTATATAATCTTTTTTGATTTGATTGTTCCCGCTTTGGGCCGGCAGCCGTCGACCGACGTCCGTCCGCGTCGGGGATGTCCTATGAACCCGCGTCCCGCAATTGCTTTTTATCCTGCCATATGTTACAATCAGCTTTGCGGATTATCCGCAGCATTTTGACGTGCGCGCAGCTTGGTTTTTCCAACAGGCGCGCCTTCTGTGAACGTGCGCCGCAAGGCGTACAGAGGAGATGAATCTATGCGAATTCTGCTCATCGGCGCGGGAAAGGTCGGACGGACGCTTGCTGAGAATCTGATCAATGAATCGCATGACGTCGTGATCATCGACCGCGATGAGGAGGTTCTCCGCCGCTGTGAAGACACCCTCGACGTGATGGTCATCAGCGGCAACGGCGCGAACGCGCAGACGCTGATCAACGCCGGGGTCGATCAGGCGGATATCCTTGTCGCCGCCACCGCCAGTGATGAGATCAACATGCTCTGCTGTCTGATCGGCAAGCGATTGGGCGCGAAGTACACCATCGCCCGGATCCGGGACCCGGAATACAACGAGAGCCAGATTCTGCTCCAGTCCGAGCTCGGCATCGACATGGCGGTCAACCCGGAGCGCGCGACCGCCCTGGAAATCAGCCGTCTGCTGCGTTTCCCCTTTGCAAACAATATCGAATCCTTCGCCAAGGGCCGGGTGGAGATGGTGGAGTTCCGCGCCAGCGCGAAGGACGCGGTCACCGGCTGCCGTCTGCGGGATCTCTCCACCCGCCTGCCGGGTCTGCCCCGCGTGCTTTACGCCGCGGTGGAGCGCGATAAATCGGTCACCATTCCGACCGGCGATTTCACCATTGAGGAGAATGACCGCGTCTATGTGGCCGCCGACCCGGTGACCATCACCCACTTCTTCCGGTATATCGGCCGCGACACGCATCAGGTCAAGGATGTCATGATCCTCGGCGGCGGACGCATCAGCTACTATCTCTCCAAGATGATTGTGCCGACCGGCATGCACGTCTCCCTGATCGAGATGAAGCCAGCGAAAGCCGCCCAGCTCAGCGAGGAGCTCCCCCAGGTGAATGTGCTCCTCGGCGACGGTACGAATCAGCTTCTCCTCGAGCAGGAAGGCCTGCAGAATATGGACGCCTTCATCGCCCTGTGCGACCGGGATGAGGAAAACCTGATGACGGGCCTCTATGCCAGCACCCAGGGCGTAAACAAGGTCGTCGTCAAGAACAATCGGCTGAACTATACAGACCTGATCCCCAAGCTCGGTCTGGAATCTGTCATCAGTCCGCGGCAGATCACCTCCGCCAGCATCCTCCGCTACGTGCGCGCGCGTGTCAACGGCAGCGGCACGAAGGTGGAAAAGCTGTATCGTCTGCTCAACGGCAAGGTGGAGGCGCTGGAATTCATCGCCCGCAAGGGGGATCCCTATATCGGCATCCCGCTCAAGGAGCTGAATACCCGCGCCAACTCGATTGTCGCCGTGATCGTGCGCCGCGGTAAGGTGATCGTCCCCTTCGGCAACGACCACATCGAAGACGGCGACAATGTGATCATCATCACCTGCGAGCGCGGCCTGAACGATCTGAACGAGGTTATCCGCAAATGAACATCAAGCTGGTCGCCAGGAACCTCGGCTTTATTCTGCTCATCGAGGCAGGCTGCATGGTTCCGTCCCTGTTGATTGCCCTCTTCCACCACGAGGGGGATGCGCCGGCGCTGGCTCTCGCAATCCTGATTACCGCCGCAGTGGGTCTGCCTTTGCGCCTCTTCGCCCGGCCTCAGATCACGAATCTCCGCGCAAGAGAGGGCTTCGTGATCGTCGGCCTGGCCTGGGTCCTGATGTCGGTCTTCGGCGCCCTTCCCTTTGTGTTCTCCGGGTTTATCCCGAATTTCGTGGACGCGTACTTTGAGGCGGTCTCCGGCTTCACCACGACGGGCTCCACGGTGGTCACCGATTTTGAGCGCATGCCCATGGGAATCGCGTTCTGGCGCTCTTTTACGCACTGGATCGGCGGCATGGGCGTGCTGGTGCTGATGCTGGCGCTTCTGCCCAAGCTGGGCGGAAGGACCTCCTATCTGGTCAAGGCGGAGAGTCCCGGCCCGTCCCTGAGCAAGGTCGCTCCCCGCATGACGGATTCCGCCAAGATCCTCTATGTAATCTACACGATTCTGTCGCTGCTGATGTTCGTCGTCCTGCTCCTGTGCGGGCTGAATCCCTTTGATGCCGCGATCCATACCTTCGGCACAGCCGGAACCGGCGGCTTCAGCAATTATGGACAGAGCATCTCCGCCTTCCACTCCCCTGCCGTTGAGATCGTGATCTCGTTCTTCATGCTGCTCTTTGGAACCAATCTGGCGCTGTATTACGCGCTTTTCAACGGGCGCTGGAGAGACTTCTTCAAGAGCGAGGAGCTGCGCTGGTATCTGTCCATCAACGCCGTCGCGGTCCTCCTGATCGCGCTCATGATCCTTCCCGAGTACCAGTGGGATGTCGGAACCTCGCTGAGGATGGCGCTCTTCAACGTGGCCACTGTCTCCTCAACCACCGGTTTTGCCAACGCCGATTACACGCTCTGGCCGGTCGCCGCGCGGGCGGTCCTCCTGGTGCTGATGTTCTGCGGTTCCTGCACCGGCTCCACGGCCGGCGGCATCAAAACCATGCGCATCGCGCTGATGATGAAACAGAGCAAGCGGGAAATCACCAGAACCTACTCCCCCAGGCGCATCAACGTGGTGCGCTTCGAGGGCCGCGGCGTGGACGAGCAGATGCTCCACCAGATCAGCATCTTCGTGTTCCTCTATGTGCTGATGATGCTGATCGGCGGCCTGCTGATCTCCCTGGAGGGCCTGTATGATCTGGAGACCAACTTCACCGCCGCGCTGACCTGCATCAGCAACGTGGGCCCTGGCTTCGGCGCGGTGGGCCCGGCGGGCAACTTCGCGGCCTACGGGCCGTTTGCCAAGATCGTGATGACCATGCTCATGCTTGCGGGCCGCCTTGAGCTTTTCCCGATCCTGGTCATCTTCCACAGAGGCGTCTGGAGGCGCGCGTAAATGTCCAACCGTAACACCAAATCGCTGATCGGCGGCATGACCATTCTCGGCATCTCCGGCATCATCTGCAAGTTTATCGGCGTGCTGTCCTCCATCCCGCTGACGTGGCTGATCGGCACGGGCGGTCAGGGGCTATATCAGTCCGTCTATCCGACCTACTCCCTGCTGCTGACCATCTCCTCCGCCGGTCTGCCCGTGGCGGTCTCGCGCATGGTGGCCCACACGCTGACCAGAGGCGATCCGAAGGGCGCTAAAACGGTCTTTCGCCTGGCGCTGTACATCCTGAGCGCCATCGGCTGCCTGCTCACGATTCTGATGATCGTCGGCTCCAATTTCCTCGCCAACCGCGTCAGCCAGCCGGAGGCCCGGATCGGCTTTATCGCCATCGCCCCCTGCGTCTTCCTTGTCTGCGTGATGAGCGCCATCCGCGGCTTCATGCAGGGGCAGCAGAACATGGTTCCCACCGCCGTCTCCCAGCTGATTGAGCAGGTGGGCAAGGTCTGCTTTGCGCTGCCGCTGGCCTGGCTGGGCATGAAAACGGATATTGCCCACGGCGCGGCGGGCGCGCTGCTGGGCATCACCATCTCGGAGACGCTCGCGCTTCTGTATATGGTGATCACCTATTTCAGCAACCGCGGCGCTTTCGCAAGCCTTCTGCAGACGGACGCCGGGGCACTCTCCCGCCGCTTAGCGGCTCGGGATCTGATGGTCATCTCGATCCCGATCACCATCAGCGCCTGCATTGTCCCGCTCGCCACCTTCATCGACTCGGCCATGCTGGTGGAGCGCATGCTGCTGGCGGGCCTCGATCTGGCCACGGCCCGGAGCTACTATGGCATCCAGACCGGCATGGTGGTGCGCCTGATCAACATTCCGACGGCGCTGGCGCTGTCCATCTCCATGTCGCTGGTCCCCGCCGTCACCTCGGCCGTGGCCTCCGGCAATCAGGAGCGGGTCCGGCACGAGAGCGACCTGGGCATGCGTTTCGCCTTCCTGATCGGCCTCCCGTGCTCGGTGGGGATGAGTCTCCTCTCCTACAACATCATCGCCTTCTTCTACGCCAATACGCTCACCGCGGAGGAGATGACCCTCGCGGGCGAGCTGCTCTCTATGTCCGCGCTGACGGTGGTGCTTTTCACGGTCGTTCAGGCCACCACCGCCATCCTGCAGGGTGTCCGCAAGCAGCGCATCCCGATGTATACGCTGATCGCGGGGGTCGCGGCCAAAATTGTGCTCAACTATCTTTTGGTTGCGCGTCCGGAGATCCATATTCACGGCGGCCCCATCGCCTCGCTGGTCTGCTACAGCATTTCGATGATCCCGAACATCTTCTTTGCGATCAAGTACACCGGCATGCGGTTCAACTGGCAGGGCTGGATCCTCCGTCCCGGTCTGGCCGCGCTGGCCATGGGGCTGGCCGTCTGGGCCCTGCGAGATGCGCTGCCCGTTGCCCACTGGGCGACGATTCTCGAGGTCATCATCGGCGTGGCGGTCTATCTCGCCGCCGCCCTCGCTGTGAAGGCGATCCGCAAAGAGGATTTCGCCTCCCTGCGCCGCGGAAGGAGGGCTCGCAAGTGAAGCAGCGCATCACCGTCATCACCATCGGCACGGGGAACCCTGATCTCTTCACCCGGCAGACTGAAGCCCTTCTGCACAAGGCCGCTCGTCTTGTGCTGCGCACCGGGCAGAGCCGCGCGGCCGAGTATCTGGAAAAGACGGGCATCCCCTTCACCACGCTCGATGAGTTTTATGGGCAGTACGAGGATTTCGACGAGATGCACCGTCAGATGGCTGTCCATCTCTGGGAGGAGGCGGCCTCGCGCCCTGTGCTCTTTGCGGTTCAGGACGCGCTGACAGACAAAGTGGTCGCCATGCTTCGGGCAAACCAGCCTCCGGAAGGCGAGCTTTTAGTTGTGCCCGGTGTCAGCACGGCGGACGTCAAGCTCTCCGCGGCAGCCGGCTCCGACGACGGCTGGCAGCTCATGCCCGCCAGCGCTCTCCTCGTCTCCCCGGTCGCGCTGGATCGCCCGCTGCTGATCACAGAGCTTGATCAGCAGACCATCGCCTGCAATGTCAAGCTCCTGCTGCTCAACCGCTATGACGACGAACAGCCCGTCCTCTTCTTCCCCTCCACCGCGAAGCGGAACCGCAACCCGGTGGTCATCCCGCTGTGGGAGATGGATCAGCAGCCGACCTATGACCACACCGTCTGTGTGCTGATCCCCGCAGCCGCAACGGGAAAACATCCTTTGAGGCTTCTCGACCTGCCGGGCATCGCCGCGGCATGGTCGGCCAGCCATTCTGCTCAAACCGAAGGGCTCTGGCAGGATTTTCGCCAGGAGGCCATGAAGCAGAGCGACCGTACCCCTGAGAACATCGGCCGTCTTCTCGGGCTACTCGCCCGCGTCGCGGCGCAGCTGTGCCTCAGCGGCGAGAGCGACGAGGACGAGCTCGCCGCCCTGGCCTCCGACGCCATCAACCAGGTTCAGTCCTAAAAGAAAACAGGAGGATGCGCGACCCATGCTACACACGATCACACCCAGCGCCATGCAGCACCTCGAATCCTCCTATATGCAGGCAAAGAACGTCCCAGGCATCCTCCTCATGGAGCATGCGGCCATGGCCGTTGCCGAGGCAATCCGCAGCAGGCTGCCCGCAAACGGCCGCGCGCTCTTTCTGTGCGGCCCGGGCAATAACGGCGGCGACGGCTACGCAGCCGCGCGGCTCTGGCGTGCCTCCGGCGGCCAAAGTCTGATCTGGGAGCTCACCGCCCATGTCGGCGGAGACGCGGCGGTCAATCGCACGCTGGCGCTGGAACACGGGATTCCGATTGAAACGCTGTCATCCTGCCCTTCGCATCTCCCCGCCGCCTGCGAGCTGATCGTGGACGCGCTCTTTGGAACCGGGCTTTCCCGCGAGCCGGAGGGTCTCGCCGCGAATCTGATTGCGCTGGTGAATCGTGCTCCCCTGCCGGTCATCGCAGTCGATATTCCCTCCGGGCTGAACGGCGCCACCGGAGCCATGTCCGCGCAGACCGTGCTCGCCGATGAGACCGTGACCTTCCACCGTCCAAAGGACGGGCTCTTTCTTCGGGATGGCTGCGTCTTCGCCGGCCATATTACCTGCGCGCCGATCCTCATCCCGGCTGATTATGGTGATCCGGACGGTCTGCTGGTGCTGCAGCCGTCGGATGTCCGCCGGCTGCTGCCGGCCCGGCCGATCAACGCGCACAAGGGGACCTTTGGCCGCACTGTGCTGATGGTCGGCTCGCCGGGCATGATCGGAGCGGCCGCCTTCTGCGCGCGCAGCTGTCTGCGCGCGGGCTCCGGGTTAGTCTCCATACTCTGCTCCGAGCGGGTCCTGCCCGTTCTGCAATCCCTGGTGCCGGAGGCCATATGTATTGCGCTGCCTGAGGAGAGTCAAAAGGCCGCTGAGTTGGTCCGCGCTGCCCTGCAGCGCGCGGATAAAGCCGCTGTGGGCTGCGGCATCGGCACGGATCCCAGCCTGCTCCCGCTTCTGGAGGCCTTCCGGGACGCGCCGTGTCCCGTGATCTGGGATGCGGACGCGCTGAATCTGCTGGCATTGAACCCCGATCTCCTGCCGCTGAAGCGCGGTGACATCATCACGCCGCACCCGGCGGAGGCCGCCCGCCTGTTGGGCTGGGAAACCGGCCGTGTCGTCACGGAGCCCATGGAAGCGCTCTGTGCGCTGTACCGGCGCACCGGCGCCTGCGTCCTCCTCAAGGGCGCCCGGAGCCTGATGACGGACGGGGACCGTACCGCAGTCAATCCCATCGGCACGCCAGCTCTCGCGAAGGGCGGGAGCGGCGATATCCTGTCAGGCATGCTGACCGCCCTGATCGGGCGGACCAGCGCAGCAGAAAACGCCCGGCTTGCGGAGATGCAGCTTGCGGCTTATCTGCATGTCCGCGCCGCCGGGCGCGCGTCCGAGATGCTGGGTGAGGACTGCGTTCTCCCCGAGGATATCATCAACGCGATCCGCTTCGAGTGAGGATCAGATCAGGCTTTCCCCGCCTGAGGGCGGAGGTTGATGACCTCGGGCTGACACTCGAGGTCATCCTTGGTCACGCGCAGCAGATCGACCGACTCCACGCCTGTCTGCAGCAACGAAGTAAAACTCTCCAGCGGCGCAATCGGCCACTGGGCGTTAAAGCTGGTGCGATAGTGCATCGGGATCAGGACCCGGGGCTTAATCAGGTTTTTGAGTTCAAGCGCCTGGGCCGGGCCGATGGTATAATACCCGCCCACCGGAACCAGCGCCACATCGATCCGTCCCAGCTGACGGCACAACGCTTCATCCGGCAGATGGCCGATATCGCCGAAGTGAGCCACATTCAGCCCCTCCGCGTGGATCACATAAACCGTGTTGGGGCCTCTTTTCGCCCCCTGCGCATCGTCATGGTAACAGGCGATGCCGTCCACGGTGATCTCAGGCGCAAGGGTATGCGTGCCCGCACTGTCGATCTTCTTCGTCCAGCCGTCAATGGTTTCGACCGCGCTGTGGTCATGGTGCCCGTGTGATACGAGCACCGCGTCCGCCTTCAAAGGCGTCACGGGATACCCGGTCGACGCGTCGTAGGGATCGGTCACGATTCGATACCCGTTTTCGAGTTCAAAGAGGAACTTGGCATGCGCGATACAGCGGATAATCATGGGGCAATCTCTCCTTTCACCTTTGTCCATGCGGCGTAGAGATAGGGCAGCAGCGCGCCCGGCAGTTCTTCGCCCCGCCGCAGGCGGCCGGCCAGGTCCCGGTGCAAACTGCGGCAAAGGTTCTCCAGCGCAGCCTCCCCCTCCTCCGCGCGCTTGGCAATCATGCGCAGCAGTTTTTCATCCATCGCGCCACCCGGGTGGCGCTCGAGGAGGGAGATGACCGAAGCGGCCTCCCCTGTTATTTCGGTTTCCGGCCTGTCAGCGGTCGGCAGCGCGCCGAGGTTATCCAGCAGCAGCCAGTCGCCTCGCCTCTGAGGCCGCCATCCGGAAGCGGTCACGTGCTCACAGAACCGGTTCAGCCCTTCCTCGCTGGTCAGGCCGGGCAGATCGGTCGCCAGCATCCACTCCGGCTCGTCGCTGCGCCGGATGACCGGCGGCCTCAGCACCTCGATTCCAGCCATCGCGCCGCGCAGGGCTTCGCGCGCGCTTTGCATCATGCGCTCTGCCACCTCCAGTCCAGCTGAATTCTCCGGTCGGAGGCTTCTCCGTTCTGTATGGAGATGGCATAGCTGATCTCCACCTTGCCGCCCTCGTCTGAAACATATACATGGACAGACTCCGTGTCGATCGCCGCCGAGAGATCGCCATACGGCGTCCGATAAACGCTATCACGGCGCTCATGGGGACAGAAGCTCATCGTGGTGGCGTAGGCCCCGCTCCGTTTCATCATCGCAAGGCCCTCTCTCGCGTGCAGCACGACATCGGTGGCGCCCTCCTCATCCATCTCCTCCGTGATTCGCTCCGCGTAGTTCAGCCGGACCTGTCCGTCGCGCACACGCACCGTTCCCGGAATCCAGACGGTCCGCTCCTCCTCATGCTCGCCGCAGGACAGGACCCCGATCAGCGCCTTTCCCTCGTTCATCTGTTCACGCACCCCTTCAGGCAGATTTCCTGCCACTATTCTACCACAGATCGCTCTGTTTGACCAGCTTCAAGGAGGTCACCCCATATGCGGTTGATTGCGCATGCCAAGATCAATTGGACGCTGGAAATCACCGGCACCGATGGCAGAGGGTATCATCTGCTGGATATGCTGACCCAGTCCATCGACCTCGGCGACACGCTGACGCTCACAGCCTCCGATGAGCTGACGCTCTCCGTATCAGGCAACGACGCCGTGCCGGCCGACGAGCGGAATCTGGCGTTTCGGGCCGCGGCGGCGCTCCGCCGTTACACCGGTATTCGGGCAGGCGCCGCCATCCGTCTGCATAAAAGCGTGCCCAGTGGCGCAGGTCTGGGCGGGGGCTCGGCCGACGCGGCTGCTGTCCTGGCGGGCCTGAATCAGCTCTGGCAGACCGGCCTCAGCCAACACGATTTAGAGAGCATCGGCTTGCAGCTCGGCGCCGATGTTCCCTTCTGTCTCAGAGGCGGTCTCTGCCGCGTCCAGGGCATCGGCGAGCGGCTGACACCGTATCCGGCCGCCCCCGTGTGGCCGCTGGTCCTTGTAAAGCCGTGCGAGGGGCTCTCCACTGCCGAAATCTACCATCACTATGCAGCCGACAGCGCTGTGACACCGGCCCATGACCGCGTTCTGAAAGCCGCGCTCGCGAACGATCCCAGGCTGCTGCCGCGGCATCCGGGCAATGCACTCGAGCGTGTCAGCGAGTCTTTCCTCCCGGAGATTCAGCAGTGCCGGGAGGCGCTCCTCGCGGCGGGCGCGGTCTGCGCCCAGATGTCCGGCAGCGGCTCGGCGGTGTTCGGGGTCTTTCCGGATGCGGACAGCGCGGCCAGAGCCGCCGCGATCCTTTCCGGATCATGGCCCTGGGTCACGTGCTGCCGCACATCGGCCTCTCCCTATGAATTCGTCAGCGAGGAGGAGCCTGCCTTATGAAAAGCCGCGCCTCTCAGTCCCGCGAGATCAGCAGGGCCATCGCCTTCTGCGGCATGGCGGTGGCGCTGAGCGTGGTACTGGTCCTCCTCGGGAGTCTCCTCCAGATCGGGCTCTATGCCGCGCCGCTCTTCGCCGGCATCCTGCTGCTGTTCGTTCGTCTGGAGTTCGACAGCCGGTACGCGTGGAGCGTATGGGCCGCGTCGACCCTTCTTCTGCTCCTGCTCTGTCCGGACCGGGAAGCCGCATTTTATTACGGCTTTGTAGGCTGGTGGCCCATCGTCAAATGGAGCGTCGACCTCCACATCCGTTCCAGAGCGGTTCGGTCGCTGGTCAAGCTGGCGGTGTTTGCGGCTGCGATCACCGCCATGTATCTTCTTTTAGTCCATGTCCTCCACCTGATCTCCGTGGACGCCGAATTCCAGGGGCTGGGGCTCTGGGGCGCGGTCCTCTTCTACGGCTTGAATGTGTTATGCCTGATGGTATGGGATCGCCTGCTGACGCCGCTCTCGCTGATCTGGACGCAGCGGATCCGCCCCAAGCTGTCCTTTTTGAATCGAAAGTGATCCTTGCAAAAAAAAGAAGGCCGGCAAAACCGGTCTTCTCTTTTTGTTTTCAACGGAGCACCACGCTTGTCTGCGCTCCGATCGTCAGGATGCCGTCCGAGAGTTCCGCCGTGTCCTCCACGCCGATCACCGCCGCGATCTGCATCTGCGCCAGCTCCGGATCATCCACAAGCGAGATTGTTTTCGCGCTGGTGGTGGGATTATGAATCACGGCTGCCCGGTTGCCCTCCCAATCGCAGAGGAAGCCGCCCACCTTCGTGTCGGTGAATGGAAGCGCGCGGCAGACGCCCTTCGCGATCTCCGGATTCGCGTGTCGGATCATCAGCAGCCGCTTGTAGTAGGTCAGGATGCCGTTGCTATTCCCAAGCAGATCCATGACCGAGTAGGGCGTCTGGTTCGAGGGATCGTAGGTCGTGCCGACAGGGTCCGCCACGGTATCGCCGTCTCCCCAGCGCATGGCGAGACGGCGATTCGCGTCGGTGGTCGCGCCACCCCGCGATCCGCGCAGGCCAATTTCCTCCCCATAGTAGATAAACGGCGAGCCCGGTGACAGCAGGTAGAGATTGGCGGCCATCTGCATTCGCCCGCTGGCGATGGTCAGATACCCTGCCGCCCTGTCCGTATCGTGGTTGGCGATGAAGAGGGAGAGGTGGGTTTGCGGATTGATCGCGCGGAGCGTTCGCGTGCGCTCCTCCAGATAGGCGGTCAGCCGGTTGGCGTTTCCGCCCTTGGCAGTCTCGGCGATCAGACCGTTGGTCTGGCTCGCCGTGAAATTGAAGCAGCTCATGCTGCCGGCATAGAGGTCGGTGATGGCGTCGCTGTCCCACACCTCGCCCACGGCGTACAGCTCCGGATAGTCCGCGCGGAGCGCGGAGAGGTATTCCTGCCAGAAGGCCGCGCTCTTCGCATGGTCACCCAGATAAATGTACTTGGCGGCGTCGAACCGGAAGCCATCCACGCCTAACGCGAGATAGCGTCTGGCCACGCGCAGCATCTCCGCCCGCACCGCTGGATGGTCGAAGTTGAGTTCCGGCATGCTGTCCGAGAAATTGGCCTCGTACAGCAGCCTGGGGCTTACCGACAAGGCGTAATGGCGTCCCGGGGGCACCATGGACGCATCCCCGCACCAGTTGTAAAAATCGTAATAGTCGCTCTCCGTGTTCCCCATCAGATGCGCGTTCAGAAAGCGTCTGAACCACACGCAATCCTTGCCCGTGTGGTTGATCGGCAGGTCGAGGATCACTTTCACGCCGCGCTCGTGGCAGGCCTGCACCAGCTCCCGGAGATCATCCTCCGTTCCGAAAGCCGGATCGATAGCGTCGTAATCTGTCACGTCGTATTTGTGATAGCTCGGCGAGGCAAAGATCGGGGTCAGCCACAGCCCGTCCACGCCAAGGCTCAGGCCGGATGTGGGATCGCCGTCGTTCAGGTAGTCGAGGCGATTCAGGATGCCCCGCAGATCGCCGATCCCGTCTCCATTTGAATCCGAGAAGGACGAGACAAAGATTTCATAGAAAACGCCATCGTTTCCGATCTCCCGCTCGTCAGCGGAAAATGCGATGTCGTTCACCACCGCCTCTCCCTGTTCGCTGAGCGGGTAATGCTTCATTACCGGCATGTCCTCCAGCGCCAGCGCGCCGGCAGGCAGCATGAGCGCCAAAATGAAAGACAGAAACCTTCGCATGGATTCCTCTTCCTTTCTTCCTTATCCGCAATGAAACAATAGGGCTTCTGTAATCGAAAGAGCCTGCGCCGGATCAGTGCGCAGACAGCGCTACCTCCGGCACAGGCTGATGGATTCACTCAATATCCTGGGTCAGCTGTTCAGACACCCAGTTCGCCATCTTGACCATGTCCGCCATCGTCGGGTAGATGCCGTCCGTCGAGAGCTGGCAGTCGCGCAGGTCAATGACCTCAATCCCCATCTGGCGCGCCGTATCATCGACCTCGTTCATCGCCCAGTTGAAGCGCTGGACAGTCATGCCCTCCCGTTCGGAAGCGCTGACCTGCGTCTCCGGCGGGATCAGGACCACCAGCCGCGCGTTGGGCCAGCTGGACATGAGCCGATTGAAAGTCAAGGCCGCGCCGCGGGCGCTGGAGGCGGGACTCTGCAGGAGCGCCTGCTCCGTCTCGTTCGCCATGGCCTGCCCGCTCTCTCCGTAGGCCGGGTCCTCCTCGCCGATCATGATCAGAATCAGATCCGGATCCCCGGAGGCGCCCAGCGCCTGCAGACGATTCTCCTGCCAAGGCGCGTTCTCCGCGCTCGTATCCAGCGAATAAGCGGTGCCCACCGCGCTCGCGTTGACCACGGAGAGGATCTCATAGGGAATGTGATCCATCGCGGCCGCCCACCACATCTCGCTCTCCTGAATGACCTCGCCGTCCGGATAGTAGGCGTCTTCCGAACCGAAGGCGCTGAACATGCCGCCCAGCACCGCCACGCGCAGGCTGCCATAGGACTTGGGCTCCTCCGTCGGAACAGGCGTCAGCTCCACCGGCGCCACCGCGACCACCTGGGCCTCATCCGCCTCGGCGGGCTGATACTCGATCTTTTCGCCATCCCCGGTCTGAACCACGACTTCCTCGACAATCTCGGCTTCCGCTGTCTCCGTCTCCGGCTCCGATGCCGCGGTCACCTGCTCGGGAGCCGCTGTGGCGGCGGCATCAGACGATTGCGGGTCCGGCTGCGCCTCAGCCGTGGTCTGCGTCTGGTTCTCCGTCTCGCCCGATGCCTCAGTCTCGGTCTCCGTCTCCGCCGGCGCCTCGCTTGCGGGGATGGTCTCCTCCTGCGCATCCGCGGTGGTCTCCGCCGTCACCATGGCGATCTTCGAATTCTCCTGCGCAACCATGTTGTCCTGTCTGCGCATCAGCAGAAAGAGCAAAACAAGCGCGATCGCCGCGATCACGATCAGAATATCTAAAACCAGATTCCGTTTGCTGTAAGAATTACGGTTGCCTGCCATGGTCTTACTCCTATCAAGCGGTCAATCGGGGATTGCCGTTTCTCATGAACTATTATGCCGTATTCAACGTTCAATGTCAAGGAAAGAAATGACGCATTCCGCGTTTCTCAGGCAAACCAGGCCTCCGGCAGATAGGCACGCTGGTTCTCGAGCATCTCGTCGAACAGCTTCCGCCCGTCGATCTCCTTGACGCTGGCCATCTGCGGATCGTTCATGAACGTGGAGAAGCCCAGCTTCCGATCGCAGTTCAGTGCGGCGGTCAGCGTGTTTTCCTGGTTGTAGACATGTCTGGCCACCAGGGGCAGAATGGCCGACGGCATGGAACCCGCCATCACGGGCTCAATCCGGTTCAGGCCAAACAGCGCGTTGGTCTCCACGACCGCGCCCAGCGGCAGGCTCGGGATCTGGCCCTGATTGGGGATATTGACATTGGAGACCATGTCTCCCAGGCCCAGCAGCGCCTTGAGCAGCAGATGTCCCTCCTCGCCCGAGGCCTTCAGCTTCAGCTCCTCGCGCCCGCTGATCAGGTCGTCCGAGCGCTGCAGGCGGCGGCGCAGATCCTCCTCGCGCCAGGAGACGGGGGTCAGGCTGAATTTCCAGCCGCGCACGGTCTCCGGATCCCGCGTGTAGGTGGGCGCCGTGAATTCCGCCAGATGGCGGTCGCCCGCCGCGGCAATCGCGCCGTAGCGCAGGAACAGATCGAACTTGACCCGGTGGGCGCAGCTGAAGTGGGAGTTCATCCAGTTGGTGTCCTTGTTCTCCTCGTAGCCGGATTCCGCGTATTTCTCCGCGAATCTGGCGTAGAGCGGCATCAGGTCGATTCCCCTGTAGCTGGCGCTGGTCAGCCAAGTAAAATGGTTGATGCCGGTGACCGTCGTGTAGAGATCCTTGCGCGTCACGCCTTCAATACCGACTTCGGTCCGGAGCATACTGCAGAGCAGGCTCTGCGTGCCAAACACCTCGTGGCAGCATCCGAAGGCCTTCACCTGCGGGAAGACATGGTAGAGCGTCCGCACGCACAGCGACATGGGGTTGGTGTAGTTGATGACCCAGGCGTCCGGCGCATAGTCACGGATCGCCTCCGCGATGGTAACGTACATGGGGATCGTGCGCATTGCACGCATGAACCCGCCCGCGCCCACCGTATCGCCCACCGGCTGATAGACGCCCACGCGCTCCGGCAGATGGACATCCGAGCGCATCTCCCGGAAGGTGGCGGGGAGAATGGAGATAACCACGAAATCCGCGCCTTGCAGCGCCTCCACCAGGGTGTCGCTGACCTCGTAACGCCAGCGGGACACCGCGTCCGGGTGCGCGCTGATTTTCTCCCCGATGATGTGGTTCCGCTCCGCCGCCGGGCGATCAATGTCATAGAGGCGGACGGTTCCGCACATGTCCGGATCCATCGCCAGGTCCATCATAAAGCCCCAGGCCCAGCCGCGGGAGCCTCCGCCGATGTAGGCGACCTTCAGCGCTTTGGGGTCGCGGTGAGTCAAGCTGTCCACTGGTTCATCCTCCTTCTCATCCAAGACCCGTCTTACTTACAGATCAATGAACTTTTCAAACTCCGGCAGGATCCCGATCCCGTCCGGATAGTGCGCGGCAAACTGCGGTACCGCGTGGCTCGGGAAGGAATTGCCCTCGATAAACGTCGGCCCCTGCTCGGTGATCGCCACGTCCCATGCGACAAAGCGCATTTGCGGCACCTTCTGGGCGGCCTCCAGGCACATGGCCTTCGCCTCCTCCCAGAAGGGGATCCTGAAGCCGACGATCGGCGTCCCGGTGATCGGGTGGTGGGTGTAGGTGTTGCCCGCCTTGTCTGCGCCCACGGTTTTCAGCTCCCCGGACGCGAGGTCGATCCGCGCGGCCATGCCGCCGCAGTCCACATTGTCCATCACCTTGCCGTTGCCGATGCGCAGGAAGGCGTAGACGATCCCCT
The DNA here is from genome assembly GCA_947165425.1 of uncultured Clostridia bacterium. Taxonomy (GTDB): domain Bacteria; phylum Bacillota; class Clostridia; order Christensenellales; family Aristaeellaceae; genus RUG11272. The sequence goes on along the minus strand of CAMVAJ010000001.1, from coordinate 33,649 downwards.
GCTGCTTATCGCCCAGGAGCGTGGCGATCCGGCAGGTGTTGACCGAGGTCGGGCACAGGCTGGCCATCACCGGATGCTGCACCACCAGCTCCTCCAGGATCCCGATCCCATCCCCGACAAGCTTTGCACGGAATTCCGCCGCTTTTCCTCGCCAGGGCGCGCAGTCGTACTTCTGGATGCCCTGTCCGCTGGAGCCCTCCAGCGGTTTCCCGATCAGGGCGTCGTGTTTGGCGAGGAGTTCCTCCAGCTCTGCGGGATCCGTCTCTCCGGTGATCAGCAGCCAGTCCCGCGGGATCCATTGTTTGAACAGCTCGTTGAACTGGGTTTTGTCGTCGAAAAAGTGCCAGTAGGCCTTGTCGTTCATCCGCCGCACGATGCTGTTGGACACGCCCCGGGTGATCACCGTCCGGCGCTGGGCGTCGTTCAGGTTATACATCTGCGCGATCTTGTAATCCATATAACCCGCGTTGTACTTGACCGCGCAGCGCAGCATATCGGCCAGCAGCCAGAGACGGCTTTTCCCGCTGCGCTCCCGCAGCAGCGCGGTCGTCTCCCACATCCGCTTAAAATCCATGCGGACAAGCCGCTTGAAGAAGAAACCAAGTTTGGACATGAAAAGCTACCCCTCTTCTTCGCGTCAGAGTTTTTTCACGGCATCCGCGAACTGATCCAGCGTCTGGCTGAATACCTGCATCGCGCGTTGGATCGGCTCGGGAGAGGACATATCGATCCCCGCCAGCTTCAGCGCCTCGATGGGCGGGACGGAGCACCCAGCGGAGAGAAAACGGCGGTAGTCGGCGATCGCTTTCTCCCCCTCCGTGAGAATCCGGTCTGAGAGCGTCACCGCGGCGCACAGCCCGGTCGCATACACGTAAACATAGAAGGCGTTGTAGAAGTGCGGAATCCTCATCCACTCATTGTCGATGAAGCTGTCCACCGTGCAGGCCGGCGCATAGTAATCCTCGTTGAGCTGGTGATAGACCTGGCTGAGCGTCTGCCGGGTGAGCGGCGCTCCGCACTCCGCCAGCTCGTGCGCCTTCAGCTCAAACTCCGCAAACATGGTCTGCCGGAAGCCGGTGGTGCGGAACTGCTCCAGGAAGTGGTTGAGCAGATAGGCTTTCGAGGCCGGCTGCGGGAACTCCCTCAGCAGATAACGGAGCATGATGGCCTCGTTGCAGATCGAGGCCACCTCCGCCACAAACAGCGAGTAATCCGCTTTCGGAAGCGGCTGGTTCGTGTTGGAATAGTAGGAGTGCATCGCGTGGCCCAGCTCATGCGCGATCGTGAAGGCGCTGTCCAGCGTCCCGGCATGGTTCAACAGCACGTAGGGATGCACATGGCGCAGACTCCCGGCGGAGAAAGCGCCGGAGGTCTTGCCTTTAGCCGGATAGACGTCGATCCAGCCGCCGGTGCGGGCCTCCCGCAGCTTATCCAGGTAGTCCTTGCCCATCGGCTCGAGCCCGGCCAGCACCAGGTCGAAGGCCTTCTCGTAAGGCATGGACATGCTGTCGTCCTTCACGAGCGGGCAGTAGAGGTCGTACATGTGCAGCTCGTCAAGGCCCAGCATCTCCTTCCGGAGCGTCAGATACCTCTGCAGCGTCGGAATCGCCTGCCGGATCGTCTGAATCAGGTTTTCGTACACGCTGCGCGGGATTTCCAGCGGATCCATCGCCGCCGTCAGGCTGTTGTCGTAATGCCGCGCCCTGGCCAGCGCGCAGTCCTTCTTGACGCTCGCGATGTAAGCTGCCGCGATGGTCTCGCCCATCGCGCCATAGCCGCCCATGATCTTCTCGAACGACTGCTGCCGCAGCGCCCGATCCTCATGCTCGCGGAAGCTGTCCCAGGTGCTGTCGGAGAGGGGCTGCCGCGTTCCGTCCGGCAGCACCATGTCCTCGAATTTCATGTTGACCGCCGTCAGCATGCTGTAGATATTGTGAGGCGCCGCGGTCAGCTCCCCGAGGGAGGCGATCAGCCTCTCCTCCGCCGCGGAGAGGGTATGCTGCTTCTGACGGGACAGATTGCGGAGATACTCGTCATAATCCGCCATCGCAGGATCCCGGCGCAGCGATTCCAGCACATCCTCCTTCAGCGCCAGCAGCTCAGGCTCCATGAACGCGGAGGAGGAAGCGGCGAGGGTAATCAAGCCCATCGCCCGGTCATATCTGGCCTGCACCTCCGGATCGCCCTTCTCAACCTCCGACGCCAGGAAGGCGTACTCGATCACCGGCGTCAGCTGATCCTGAAGCTCGAAATAGCCGCGGATCACCGCCGCCGGATCCTCCGCGACGCGCCCGCTCCAGGCTGAGAAGCGCTTCACAGCCTTCTCGGCCTCGTCAGCGGCCTGCGCCCAGTCGGCGGCAGAAGCAAAAATATGGGACAGATCCCATTGGTACTTTGGGTCGATATCGCGGCGTTCCGGCAGCGCGGCCATGCAGATCACCTTTTCTTTCCGATGTCAAATGAAGCAGCTTATCCCATACAGACAGAAAAATCCCGCAAGCCTTCATCAGTCTGATCCTGGCTTGTCGGGATCAATATTCAGTTCAGCTCCGTCGCGTCGTTCTCGATCGAGACTTCCTCCACGGAACGGATGCCCCAGCGCGCGACCACCATGGTCATGTTCTGGTTGCCCACCGTCAGGGTCACGGCGTCGTCCTTGATCCCCGTGATGGTGCCATAGATGCCGCCGATGGTGCAGACCCGGTCGCCGTTCTTCAGATTGTCGAGCATCTCTTTGACTTGCTTATCCTTCTTGCGCTGCGGACGGATCAGCATAAAATAGAAAACCACAAAAATGAGGATCATCGGCAGGAACATGCCCAGCAGCTGGGCGATCATGCTGCTCGCCGGCACCTCGCCAGCCTCACCCACAGCGGCGGCTGCGTCTGTCGCGGCCGTGCCTGCACTCTCGGCCAATGCGGCGCCGATTCCGAGCAGTTTATCCAGGAAGTTCATGTTGATCTTTCTCCTTTCAGTTGGCTTGCCAAGCTCAATTATAACAAATAATGTCAGGATATACAAGCGTTTTTTTCCCGCGCCGAGCCCCTCGCGCCGCCGCGGGAGCAGGGCCCCGGCGGGAAATCAGCGCTCAGAGCGTGACGATCTCGCCCGCCGGGATCCGTATGGCCGGCTCATCGTTGACCGAGATCCAGCAGTCTGCCGCGTTCGGATTGAAGACAAAGTGATTGTCCGCCGCGAACTGCAGCCGGGCGTAGTTGTCCATGCAGTCCATCAGTTCGATATTGGTGCAGTACCAGATATCGTCTTTCCCGCCCATCATCTCGCAGAACTTCTCGATCAGCTCCCAGTTCTGCTGCTGATCGAACTCATAGCTGTGGCCCCACACGTACATCAGATAGAGATATTGCTTTTTGAACAGATCCAGGAAGTCCTGTCCCAGCTCCAGCAGCCGGTGGTTGTGATGGCATGTCGCCATCCAGCGGTATGGATTCTCCGGCATCGCGAAGCCGTCCGAGTTTCCCACCACGCGGGAATAGCGAATCCCGCAGGCCGGAAGAAGCCGCTCGATCTCCTCGCTGACGGAGCCGTTGGGATAGCTGAGGCCCCGGACCGGAGAACCTGTGACCGCCTCCAGCGCGCGCCGGTCGTTGAGCACTTCATAGGCCACCTCCGGCAGCGGAGAGCGGGCGATGGTGGGGTGTGTCACCGTGTGGCAGGCGATCTCATGGCCCTGATACAGCGTCTTGATCTCCTCCGGCGGGATCCGCTCGGGGCTGTCCCAGAGGCCGCTGTTCAAGTGGAAAGTGCCTTTGATGCCGTATTTGTTGAAAATCCCGACGAGACGCCGGTCCTGCGTGCGTCCATCGTCGTAGCTCATGGTCAGCGCTTTGTGTTTCCCTCCCGGAAAACAGCAGTATACCTTGTTCATGATGCTCTCCATCCGTTCCCTCTTTATTTGCGGTCACGCGGCGCCTGCCAATGCAGGCCTGTCAAGGGAAGTCCGCCCATCCCGCGTGCCCATATATCATACCCCATCCCCTGCGCCCGGTCAATATTTGCATATGCACTTTTCGGGTTCGCCGCGTTAGGGCTGTTTTCACATTACGCAGCCGTTCAAAAAATTCTTGACAAATGCCCGGCCTCTCGCTATAATAGGGATGTTGTCCGGAACACATGCGGCTGTGGCGGAATTGGCATACGCGCACGTTTGAGGGGCGTGTCCAGCAATGGGTTCGGGTTCAAGTCCCGTCGGCCGCACGACAACCTGACAGAGCAGGGTCTCCATATTGCGGAGGCCCTGCTCTTTGCGATATGTGATTTGCCTGCTGTCAGCCCATTTCTCATGAAGGTGGTGAACCGTATGAGCGAGAGGATCTGGGGGATCGTTGCCGACTCTTTCCCCAAAATGCTGACCTACGGTCTGACCGTCACGCTTCCCCTTGCCGCCGCTTCGTTTTTGCTGGCGCTGATCATCGCGGTGCTCGTCGCCCTGATCCAGTACGGAAACGTGCCGGTGCTCCGCCGCATCTGCCGCTTTTATATCTGGCTCATCCGCGGCACGCCGCTGCTCGTGCAGCTCTACCTGGTCTATTACGGCCTGCCCAAGGCGGGGATCTACTTTGACAAGCTGCTGGCCGCTTGGCTGGTGCTCGGCTTCAACGAGGGCGCCTATATGGCGGAAACCATGCGCGGCGCGCTGGAGAGCGTCTCCCAGGGGCAGATGGAGGCCGGCTACTGCGTCGGCCTGAACTTCGTACAAATTATGACGCACATCGTGCTGCCCCAGGCCTTCCGCACCGCCTTCCCGGCGCTCAGCAACTCTCTGATCTCCATGGTCAAGGAGACTTCGCTGGCCGCCACCATTGCGGTCGAGGAGATGTTCCGTCAGGCGCAGATCATCAACGGGCGCGTCTACGAGTCCCTGGCGCTGTATACTGAGGTTGCGCTGATCTACCTGCTCTTCTGCACGATCCTCACCTGGCTGCAGCGCCTGTGCGAAAAGCATCTCGCCCGCAGAGGAGGTGCCATCAAATGATCCTCTCCGCCCACAACATCCGCAAGCGTTTCGCCGATCTCGACGTGCTGAAGGGCATCGATCTGGAGATGCAGCAGGGGGACGTGGTAGCCATCCTCGGCCCCAGCGGCTCCGGCAAGACCACACTCCTGCGCTGTCTGAACTTTCTCGAGCGGGCCGACGAGGGCATCCTCACCATGGACGGCGCCGACATCGACCTCCACCGCGCCACGCACCGGGAGATCGTCCGCGTGCGCCGCAAAACCGCGTTTGTCTTTCAGAATTACAACCTCTTTCAGAACAAAACCGTGCTGCAGAACGTCACCCTCGGTCTCACCGTCGGGGCGAGAATGCGCCGCGACGAGGCCGAGGCCACGGCGCTCGAGATGCTGCGGAAGGTCGGCATGGCAGACCGCCTGAAGCATTATCCCAGCCAGCTCTCCGGCGGTCAGCAGCAGCGTGTCGCGATCGCCCGCGCCCTGGCCACCAAGCCGGAGATCATCTATTTCGACGAACCCACCAGCGCGCTGGATCCGGAGCTGATCGGAGAGGTGCTCTCCGTCATGCGCGATCTGGCCGTGGAGGGCATGACCATGCTGGTGGTCACGCACGAGATGGACTTCGCGCGAAACGTCTCCTCCTCCATCCTGTTCATGGACGGAGGTGAGGTCATCGAGCGCGCCCCCTCCCGCCAGTTCTTCGAGCAGCCCAGGGAAGCCCGCTCGCAGGAGTTTATCCGTTCGATTCTGCAAAGGTAAGCTGTGCTTGAGGGAACCCCGATTTCCCGGATGCTGCTTCAGCATATTCCAACGCAATGCGTTCGCAACGGAGGCGCGCCATGGTTCCAATGGTCCTTGTCTGGAATTTCTCACCCAAGCGGCTTGAGAAGCTGCGGGTGCTCTGCCGGCGTCTCGGGCTGGCCTGCCGCCCCGTATACCCCGCGGAGTGCGGCGCCCCGATCGCCGCCCTTCCGGAGCGTGCGTCGGCCGCGCCCGGCCTGGCCGTCATGCCGTTTGCAGACGAGATGCTGCTCATGCGCGGCTTGGACCGCCGCATGATCGACCAGCTGCTGGCCGGCCTGAAAGCCTTCGGCCTGGCCCCCGTCCCGCTCAAGGCCGTGATGACGCCCACCAGCGCCGCCTGGAGCGCGATACAGCTCCATGATGAGCTGAGCCGGGAACACCTGAGCTTTCAAAAAAAGGCCTGATTCGCTTCAGGTCTTTTGCTTTGCGCAGCATCCCAGCGTCTGCGCCACGAAGGGGTGGTAATGCGCGTCCTTCTGGTGGACGAAGTTGACCGACGAACAGATCAGCCCCTCGCCCGGCCACTGAATCAGGCCGGATCCGTCTTGATTCAGACCGAAGTCTGTCCATTGTGACTCCTGGCGCGGCGATATAAAGGTCAGCCGGTTCATCACCCTGCTGCCGAGATAGAACTCAAAAATGCCCTGTTCCGGGTCTATGGCGAGATGATTCCCCGTAAAGCCGCTCAGCGCGATCGTCTGCCCGCCCATATAGGCCGGCACCTCGCTGTGATACTGGATCGGATGCCGCACATAGCACAGGCAACCCAGAAAATGCCGGTAGCTCCCGTCCTCCAGCCTGCGGCCCACATGGTTTTCAGCCATGCGCCGCAGCGTCTCCGGCCGGACTACGTCCCCGCGCAGCACGCCCTGGCAGAACCGGATCATGTCCGTCCGCGTGGAAAACAGCCCGGCATGGCCCACGAATCGCTGCCCCTGCGGCGCAAGCACGCGCGCCTTGGGATCATGCACCGTCCCGGGCTCGACGTTCTCCCGGACGTACCACCTGTCCCCTTCGATCCGGTGTTCCCGATCGCAGCTGACGCAGCGGGCACGGACAGCCGCCGGGACCGCGCAAAAGGTCTCCGTCATGCCCAGCGGCTGCAGCACTTCCTTTTCAACCGCCTCCATGGCCGTGAGGCCGGACGCGCCCTCGATGATCCGGGCAGCGACCATCGCGTGCATATCGCTGTATGCCCGCGCGCCGGTATGCGGAAACGCCTCCATCTCCAGGAGGGTGCGCTCCCCGTCGGCCGCCGTCGCCTGCGCGTCGACGCGGACCGGGGTGCGGAGTTCCTTCTCAAACCACAGGAGCTCTGACACCGTCACATCGCCCAGTCTGTGAAAGCCTGGCGCATAGGCGGTCACCGGCGCGTTCAGATCGAGCTGGCCCTTCTCCCACAGCCGCATGGCCGTCATCGCGGTGAAGAGCTTGGAGAGGGAGGCCAGGTCAAACACACTGTCCTCCGCCACAGGCGTCCCGTCCGGGCGGGCTATCCCGCCCAGCGCGGTGTGGACATGGTTCCGATCGCCGCACGCGATAGACATGCAGGCCAGCGCGCGGTTCTCCTCGGTAAAATAGCGGATCGCGTCTGTCAGCGGCATTACGCGATACTCAGCACTTGATAGTCCTGCGCCTCGACAGCCTGCTTCAGCGTCTCGGCGGGGACATCCTGGGTCAGGGTCACGACCGCGGTCCCGGCCTCATGGCTGACCACCGCCTCCGCGACGCCGTCCACCGCCTCCAGCGCCTTTTTGACCCGCGCCTCGCAGTGGGTGCACATCATGCCGTCGATTTTCAGGGTTTTCTCCATGGTTTTCCGCTCCTTTCGATGAATCTTTCGATCGTGCCTAGCCGAGTGGATGTCAACCAGATTCAGCCGCAGCGCGTTGGAAACAACACAGAAGCTCGACAGGCTCATCGCCGCCGCGCCGAACATCGGGTTCATCTCCCAGCCCGTGATGGGGATCATGACGCCTGCCGCCAGGGGAATCCCGATCGTGTTATAGATGAAAGCCCAGAAGAGGTTCTGATGGATATTCCGCAGCGTCGCCCGGCTCAGCCGGATCGCCGCCGCCACATCGGCGAGAGAGGAGTTCATCAGCACCACGTCCGCGGCGTCCAGCGCGATGTCCGTCCCCGCGCCGATGGCCATGCCGATGTCCGCACGGGTGAGCGCCGGGGCGTCGTTGATTCCGTCGCCCACCATCGCCACGCGTCCCCTGGCCCGAAGGCCGCGCACGGTGGCCTCCTTGCCGTCCGGCTTGACCTCCGCGATCACGCGGTTCACGCCGGCGAGCTTACCCACCGCGTCCGCCGTGCGGCGGTTGTCGCCGGTGAGCATCACCGTCTCGATTCCCATCCCGCGCAGGGCGTCGATTGCCTCGGCGCTGTCCGACTTGATGGTGTCCGCCACGGTAATGATGCCCAGCGCCTTGCTGTTTTGGGCGAACACCAGCGGGGTCTCGCCCTGCCCGGCCCGCCGGTCGGCCTCCGCCAGCAGCCAGTCCGGGAGCGTCACGCGCTCCCGCAGATATGCGACGGAGCCCCCCGTCAGCGTGTCCTCGCCGAGCCGGGCGCTCAGGCCGTTGCCGGGCAGCGCGCGGAAGTCTGTGACCTTCTCCGCCTGCAGCCCTCTGGCCTGCGCCTCGTCCACGACCGCGCGGGCGAGCGGATGCTCGCTCTGGGCCTCCAGCGCGAAGGCCGCCCGCAGCAGCGTATGCTCATCCACGCCCTCCGCGGGATACAGACCGGTCACACTCGGCTTGCCGGCGGTGATGGTGCCTGTCTTGTCCAGCGCCACGATCTCTGTCTTGCCCGTCTCCTCCAGGGAGACCGCCGTTTTGAAGAGAATGCCGTTGCGCGCGCCAACGCCGTTGCCCACCATGATGGCCACCGGCGTCGCCAGTCCGAGCGCGCAGGGACACGAGATGACCAGCACCGAGATACCCCTCGCCAGGGCATAGCTGACCTCTCCCCGTACCAGCATCCAGACGATAAACGTGACCAGCGCGATGCCGATCACCACGGGAACAAAGACCCCGCTGACGCGGTCAGCCACCTTCGCGATGGGCGCCTTAGTCGCCGCCGCGTCGGACACCATGCGGATGATCTGCGAGAGGGTGGTGTCCTCCCCGACGCGCGTTGCGCGGCAGCGCAGCACGCCCGACTGGTTCACCGTGGCCGCCGAGACCACGTCGCCCTCGCCCTTGTCCACCGGGATGCTCTCGCCCGTCAGAGCGGATTCATCCACCGCGGAGGCGCCCTCCACCACGACGCCGTCCACCGGCACATGCTCGCCGGGGCGGATCACAAACACATCCCCCACGGCGACCTCCCCGATGGCGACCTCTGTCTCCACCCCGTCTCGGATCACTGTCGCGGTCTGGGGCGCAAGGCGCATGAGGGCTTTGAGCGCGTCGGTGGTCCTGCCCTTGCTCCGGGCCTCCAGCATCTTGCCCACCGTGATCAGCGTCAGGATCATCGCCGCCGACTCAAAGTAGAATTGGTGCAGCCAATGCATCGCCGCCATCTCTCCGCTGGAGACCTGCGCGCCCGTCATGGCGAACAGCGCGTACACGCTCCAGACAAAGGAGGCGGAGGAGCCGAGCGCGACCAGCGTATCCATGTTTGGCGCCCGGTGGATCAGACCTTTGAAGCCGGAGATGAAGAACTTGCGGTTGATCAGCATGACAATGGCGGCCAGGATCATCTGAACCAGGCCGATCGCCACCGGATTATGCTCAAAAAACGCCGGGAGCGGCCAGCCCCACATGCTGTGCCCCATGGAAAAATACATCAGCGGCAGCAGAAAAGCCAGGGAGGCAATCAGCCTGCGCCTGAGCGCCGGCGTCTCACGGTCCTCCAGGGCCTCCTCGTCCGCCCGCAGGCGGTCGGCAGGCGCGGCGCCGGCGGGGGCGTCTTTGCTCCTCGCGCCATAGCCCGCGTTCTCCACCGCGCGGATGATCTCCGCGTCCGGGGCGTCTCCCTCCACGCCCATGGCGTTGGTCAGAAGCGAAACGCTGCAGGAGGTGACCCCCGGAACCGCGGAGACGGCTTTCTCCACGCGCGCCTGGCAGGCCGCGCAGCTCATGCCGGTGACGATATACTGCTTCATTGACAAAGGACTTCCTCTTGTATCTGCAACCTGTCTATCTGGAACGCTGACTCAGATCTGAACAATCTCCACGCCGTCGAGGCACTCCTGGATCAGCGCCTCGCTGTCCAGCAGCGCCTCGCCCTCCTCCGCCCGCTCGATACGGGGCTTGGTCGCGGGATGGCGCGGCGTAAAGACGGTACAGCAGTCCTCATAGGGCAGCTCGGAGGTCTCCAGCGTTCCGATCCTGCGGGCGACGTCCATGATCTCGCTCTTGTCGAAGCCGATCACCGGGCGGAACACCGGGAGCCCGACCACGCTGTCCGTGACGCCGAGGGCCTCCATGGTCTGGCTGGCCACCTGCCCCACCGACTCGCCGGTGATCAGGGCCTGCGCCCTTTCCCGGCGGGCAATCAGCTCGGCGATCCGCATCATGTAGCGCCTCATGATCAGCGTGGTGTAGTCCTCGGGGCACTTCTCGTGGATCTCCATCTGCAGATGAGTGAAGGGCACGACATAGACCTTCATGCCGCCCGTATAGGAGCCGACGATCCGCGCCAGCTCCAGCACCTTCTCCTTGGCCCGGTCCGAGGTATACGGGAAGGAGTGATAGTGAACCGCCACCAGCTCCACGCCGCGCTTGGCCAGCATCCAGCCCGCCACCGGCGAGTCGATCCCGCCGGAGAGGAGCAGCGCCGCCTTGCCGCCGGTGCCGCTCGGCATGCCGCCCACCGCCGGCACCACGCGCACATAGAGATAGGCCTTGTCCCGGATCTCCACGTTGACCACATGCTCCGGCTTGTGCAGATCCACGCGCAGCGAGGGATTCCGCTCGAGGATGCAGCCGCCGACCTCCGCATTGATCCGCGGCGAATCCAGCGGATAGCGTTTGTCGGAGCGCCGGGCCGCGACCTTGAAGGTGCCGCTCAGCCCCCTGGTCATCTCGACGGCCTGGTCGCAGATCGCGGCGAAATCGTCCTTCTCCATCTCCAGCGCGGGACATACGCTGTGGACGCCGAAGACCCGGCTGACCTTCGTCATGCAGGCGTCGATATCCTTGAAAGCCGCGACAAAAATGCGGCCGTCGTGCAGCCAGACATCCGCGCCCTCATCCCGTACCGCCCGCCGGATATTGCGCACCAGCGCGCGCATGAAATAGGGGCGGTTCTGCCCCTTCAGAAAGATCTCGCCGTAGCGGACGAGAATCAGTTCTCTCTCCATGGTCATTCACGCTCCGAAAGATACTTCTCAAACACGCGCAGGTCCGCGCCGCCGATGGGCTTGACCAAAATATGCCGCAGATGCGCTCCGTACATGTTTTTCGTCAGCAGCACGCGGTAGCCCAGCTTCTCCGCCGTTCGCAGCGAGGGCGGATTGTCCGGGGAGATGGTCGCCATCAGATACAGCGGGCCGTCGGATTCCATCAGCTCCTCCGCGCAGGCCAGCATCCGCCGCTCCAGGCCGTGCCCCCTGTGCTCGGGCAGCACCGCCGCGACCTCCATGTTCCGGACCCTGTTCAGCTCCTCGCCGGAGAGGCCCGCCTCCCAGCCGTAGCTGTCCTCATCCGTCCCCGGGCATACCACGATCAGCATGCCCGCAAGCTCGCCCTCCGGCGTCCGCGCCGTCACGCCGAAGCCGCGCGCAGACATGTTTTCACGCACCCAGTCGAGGGAAAGCTCGTCCACCGCGAAGACCTCACGGTTCTCCAGCTCCGTCCAGACACGGCGCATGAGCCGGTAGCATTCCTCCGACTCCTCGGGCGCAGCACGCCGGAGGATATATCGATCCTGTTCCATCTTCACCGTCTCACATATTTGGACAGCAGCTCGTACTGTCTGACAGCGGCCTGCGCCGCGAAATCAATCTCCGCCTCCGTCGTCATCGGGGAGAGCGAAAAGCGCAGGGCGCTGTCCGCCCGCTCCCGGTCGACGCCCATGGAGAGCAGCACCTGGGAGATCTTCTGCTTGTGGCTTGCGCAGGCTGAGCCCGCGCTGACCAGCACGCCCTCCCCTTCCAGCGCGAAGAGCATGGTCTGGGAGCGCACCGGCGGCAGGCTGAGATTGAGGATATGGGGCGCGCTGTCCGGTTCTCCGGGCAGCGGGCCGTTGACCGTCGCCTTCGGAATCGCATCCCTCAGCTTGGTCCACAGCCGCATTTTCAGCCTGGCCATCTCCGCGACGCTGTCCGGATCGAAGGCCGCGACCGCCGCGCCGAGCGCCGCGATCCCGGCTGTATTCTCCGTGCCGGACCGGAGCTCGCTCTCCTGACCGCCCCCGTAGACCATCGGGTGCAGCCTGTGATCCCTCCGGACGATCAGACCGCCGATCCCTTTGGGCGCGTGGATCTTATGCCCCGAGAAGGCGTAGGACTGGATTCCTAGGCGCGAGAAAGCCATCGGAACCCGCAAAAAGCCCTGCACGCCGTCCACATGGATCGCCGCCTCCGGCGCGAGCCGGTTCCGCAGGGCGCAGATCTCCTCCAGTGGCTGGATCGCCCCTGTCTCGTTATTGACCTGCATCACACAGATCATGCGGACGTCGTCCCCGAGCGTTTTCTCCAGCTCGGTCAGGTCGCACACGCCGCGCCGATCCGTCGTCAGGAGCTCCACGGCATGGCCAAGGCGCTCGATCTCGGGAATACAGGCGCGGATCGCCGGGTGTTCCGCCTGCAGGATCAGCACGCGCCCAGGCTTTCTGACTGTGCGCAGATAACCCAGCACCGCCAGATTGTCCGCTTCCGTCCCGCTGGCGGTGAAAACGAGACGGTGGCCGGCCGCGCCCGCCGCCTCCAGGCAGCGCCTGCGCGTCTCCTCCATCTCCTTTTGTGCCTCCATGGCCGGACGGTAGAGCGCGGAGGGGTTATGCCATCTCTCCCTCAAAGCGCGTATGGCGGCGCTGACCGCCGCCTCGCAGGGCTGTGTGGTCGCGCTGTTGTCTAAATATACCTCCATGCCGCCCCTCATTCCTGATAAGCGCCGTAGGGGATATACTGGCGGATCAGCCCGACCAGCTCCTCGCTGGGTTCAAGCACGATGACGCGCTTCTTGGAGTCCTTCTGGAAATAGAAGAAATAGAGGTTTCCGTCCCGGTTCAGGAACCAGCGGGTCTGCTGCACGCCCTGCATGCTGATATAGCGCTGAAAGCTCTTGCCGGCCACGGGGCCGAAGGCGTCGATGGTCTTGACGTTCAGCGAGCCGAGGCTCTTGCGCTTTTTATTGTTGAACACCTGGGCAAAATCCAGCGCGCCGTTGGTGAAGGTATACTCGTACTCCGTGCGCAGGCGATCCCGGTAAAAGAAGACCAGCACCGCCATGCCCGCCAGCAGCAGCGTCATCAGGATCTCGGGGATCAGCTGTCCAATCGTATACTGACCGCTCATGATCACGCGCGGCAGCTGGGAAATCTCCATCAGCGCGAAAACGCCGGCCAGCACCATCACGAGCAGCGAGAGATAGTACGCGATCTCGTCCATCATGCGGTGATGCTTCTTGACGACTTCCTCATGAAAATGATCCATGAATCTCATCTCCTATTCAGACTTATGATCCTTCCTTATGGGTTCACCTTGATTGACCGCGTCAGCCGAAGCAGAGCAGCAGCACCAGCGCCACCAGAATGCCCGTCAGCGCACCCATCACGACCTCGAAGGGGCTGTGTCCGACAATCTCCTTGAGCTCCTCGTCCGAGATGGGTTTGCCATCCACCATGACCTTCGAGAGGATCTCGTTGATGGCCGCGCCCTGCCGGCCGGTCTCCCGCCGGACCCCCGCCGCGTCGTACATGACGATCGCCGCGAAGACCACCGCAATGGCAAACTGGCTGCTGCTCCAGCCCGCCTTGGCTCCCACCAGGATCGTGACCGCAATGGCACTCGCGGAGTGGGACGATGGCATCCCGCCCGAGCTCAGAAAGTATTTCCAGTCCCAGCGGTGATCCGTCAGCGCGTGAATCGGGATTTTCAGCCCCTGCGCTACGATCCAGCTCACGATCGCGCCCCAAAGGCACAGGTTGGAAAAAATGCCGAGGATTGAATTCATCCAGCCCGCCTCCTCCTATCGCCAGCGCGTGGTCAGTTCGTCCGCCAGGGAAGTAAAGAAAGTGACATCCTTGTTCAGCGTGGAAATCGCGGCTTTCGCCCGCGCCGTCTCGCGCAACAGGTCCTCCCTGGTGCCTTCGACGCCCCGGAGCGCGACCCAAGACAGCTTGCCCTTGGTCGCGTCCAGCCCGGTCTTTTTCCCCAGCTGCGCCATGTCGCCTTCCACGTCCAGCAGGTCGTCCGCCATCTGAAACGCCAGTCCGACGGACGCCCCGTAGGCCAGCAGCGCTTCCCGCTGCGCCGGGTCCGCGCCGGCGAGCCAGGCCGCCGCCTCCAGCGGCGCGGTCAGCAGATCCGCGGTTTTGTGGCGGTGGATGTAGGTCACCCGCTCCGCGGTGGGCTCCGTCCCCTCCATGGTCACGTCCACGGTCTGCCCGGCCACCATGCCGCACACCCCGGCCCGGCGGAGGATCGCCCGGGCGGCCATCGTCCCGCGCAGGCTGTCCATCCCGGCCGCCGCGTTCAGCATGACCTCCGCCGCGGCGCTCAGCAGACCGTCTCCGGCGAGGATGGCCACTGCCTCCCCAAAGGCTTTGTGGCAGGCGGGTCTTCCCCGCCGCAGATCGTCGTCGTCCATGGCGGGCAGATCGTCGTGGATCAGGCTGTAGGTGTGGATCATCTCCAGCGCGCAGGCAAAGGGAAGCGCTTCCTGAACACTGCCCTCCAGCAGGTCCGCCGCGGCCAGCAGCAGCACGGGACGGAGCCGCTTGCCGCCCGCCTGCAGGGAATACTGCATGGCGTCGCGCAGCGGAGACGGGATCTCTCCGAGGCCGTCCAGCGCGCCCGGCAGCGCCTGCTCGACGAGCTGGAGATAAGCCGCATAGGTTTTCACGCCTCTCCCTCCAGTTTCTCCTCCTGCTCCGTGCCGTCCGCGCGCTTGCGCAGGACGGTCAGGCGCTGCTGCGCGGTGGTCAGCTCCCGCTCGAGCTCGCTGAGCATCGCGGTCGCTTCCTCGTAATCATGAAGCGTCTCCTCCAGCGTGGAGGCTCCGCTCTCCAGTCGGTCGATCGTCTGGGTGACTTTCTCCAGGCGCTGCTCAAAGCTCAGTGGCTTCTTTTCCCTTGCTGCCATGTGCCGCTTCCTCCTTGCGCACCTTCACGCTGCCGTCCGCAAAGCGCAGGGTCATGCGCTCCGGCGCGTCCTTCGCCGCGCTGATCAGTTTGTCGTCCGAGAGCACCAGCGCATACCCCCGCTCCAGCACGCGCATCGGGTTGAGGGCCTCCGCCCGGGTCCGCTGCTGCATCAGCCGGCGCTCGCTTTGGTCCATCGCGGCGTCCGCCGCCTGTTCCACGCGCAGGCGCAGGCGCTCCAGCTCCAGCTTTCTCTCCCGCAGCAGGCTGTCCGTCAGCGCCGAGAGCCGGCCCGCCAGCGCGGCCTGCCGCGCGGTCAGCTCGTGCAGCCGCGCCATCGGCGAGGCCGCGCCGAGCCGCTCCCGCAGCGTCAGGAGCGCCAGGCTCCGGCTCTGCAGCGACTGCGCCGCCGCGCGGTGCAGCCGCTCCCGCAGCATGCGCAGTCCCTCCACCGCGTCCGCTCCGTCCGGCACCGCGATCTCCGCCGCGTTGGAGGGGGTGGAGGCCCGCCGGTCCGCCGCGAAATCGCACAGCGTGAAATCTGTCTCGTGGCCCACGGCGGAGATGACCGGCAGCGGACAGGCCGCCACCGCCCGCACCAGAGTCTCGTCGTTGAAGCACCAGAGCTCCTCCATCGAGCCGCCGCCGCGCCCTACGATCAGAAGATCGACCTCCGGGAGACGGACCGCCTTGTGAATCGCCTTGACGATCTCCTCCGCGGCGCCCTCACCCTGCACCGGTACCGGCACCAGCACGAGGGCAACGCCCGGATCCCGCTCGCGGCAGATCTTGTGGATATCGTGCCAGACCGCGCCGCTGGCAGAGGTCAGCACGGCGATTCGCCGCGGCCGGACCGGGAGAGGCCGCTTGCGGTCCGGGTCAAACAATCCCTCGTCCGTCAGCTTCGCCTTGAGGCGCTCATACTGCTGCCAGAGATATCCAACTCCCTCTGGCCGTATGCCGTCCGCGACGAACTGATACTCTCCGCGCTCCGCGTACAGACTTGCGCTGCCGTGCAGCACCACCGCGTCGCCGTCCTTCGGGCGGAAGCTGGCCCGCTGAATCGCCTGGCGGAAGAGAACGCAGCTGATGCGGGCGCTCTCGTCCTTGAGCTGAAAGTACCAGGCGTTCGGATAGAACTTGATGCCGCTGATCTCCCCGCGCAGTCGCAGGTCCCGCAGAAGCGGATCCGCGTTCAGGCTCTGCCGCACATACTGGTTCAGCTCGCTAACCGAGACGATGAACCGCTCGCCTTTGGCCGTCATGCGCGTTTTTCCGCTGCTTCCACCGTGTTCTCAAGCAGCATCGCAATGGTCATCGGCCCGACGCCGCCCGGCACCGGCGTCAGATATCCGGCGACGGCCGACACGGCGGGATCCACATCCCCGCACACCTTGCCTTCCACGCGGTTAATGCCCACGTCGATCACCACCGCGCCGGGCTTCACCATATCGGGGGTGACAAAGCCGGCCTTGCCCACCGCCGCCACCAAAATGTCCGCGCGCCGGGTATGGCCCGCCAGATTCACCGTCTTGGAGTGGCAGATCGTCACCGTGCAGCCCGCCTGCATCAGCAGGAGCGCGATCGGCTTTCCGACAATGTTGGAGCGGCCGATGACCACGGCCTCCTTGCCGACAAGCGGCACGCCCGCCTCCCCGATCAGCCGCATGATGCCCTTCGGCGTGCAGGGGACCACCGTTTTTTCGCCCGCCAGGAGCTTCCCGGCGTTGACGAGATGGAAGCCGTCCACATCCTTGCGCGGGTCGATGCGATCCAGCGCCTGGCGCTCGTCGAGATGCCCGGGGATCGGAAGCTGCAGCAGAATGCCGTCGATCTCGGGATCCGCGTTCAGCCGCTCGATCTCCTCGTGCAGACGCTCCTGGCTGATCTCCGCCGGGAGGCGCACCGTCTCCGAGCGCATACCGGCCTTTTCGCAGGCGATGCCCTTGTTGCGCACATAGATCTCGCTGGCGGGATCGTTCCCCACCAGGATCACCGCGAGCCCGGGCGTGACGCCGCGGGTCTTCAACTCCGCGACCTGTTTCGCGATCCCGTCCCGTGTGCGTTGCGCCAGGGCTTTTCCGTCAAGCGTCTTGCAGGGCATATGGCCGTCTCCTTCCGTTTATGCGCGCTTTCCGCGCTGCGCCTTCAGCATCCCGGCGCCGATCAGCGCCGCGCCCACCGCGTTGTCGCCGGAGTACTCCGGCAGACCAAAGTAGATTTTCAAATCGGGCATCCTTTTCCCCGCCCGCTGCCGGACCAGCTCCCGCAGAAGGCCGGAGGAGGACACGCCGCCGGCGATCAGCACCTGATGGATGCCTGTCCGCTCCGCCGCCACGGTCACAAGCCACGCGACGGACCGGGCCAGGAAATCATAGATCTCCGCCGCGATATCCTCCGGCGGCATGCCGCCCGCCTGGATCCAGCGCTGCACCTGTGTCTCGGCCCCCGAGAGATGTACCTGCAGTCTGTCGCGCTCTGCGCTCAGCGGCAGCTTCGCCTGCGCGTGTCCTCGGACCGCCAGCGCCTCCAGGTAAGGCCCGGCGGGAAAGGGGAGCCCCAGGGCGACGCCCGCCCGGTCCACCAGCTGACCCGCGTGCAGATCCGCCGTGCCGCCCAGCAGGGTCAGTTCCTCCCCTTGAAGGCTCAGGATCTCCGTTGTGCCGCCGGAGAGGTGCACCGCCAGCAAATCGCCCGGCTCCGCTCCGCTGTCCACCCGCGCCGCCGCGATGTGCCCTCGCTGGTGCGTGGACGAAAAGCAGGGGACGTCCAGCACGGCCGCCAGCGCCCGCGCGTGAGCGTCCCCCACCTGAAAGACCGGCATATAGGAATCCGGGTCGTCCCTCGGCGTCTTCGACGCGCAGACGGCCGCCACCCGCATCCCGCGGATCGCCTCGCCCAGCTGCGCCATGACCTCCGGGATCTGCCGGACATGGGCGAAGACCGCCTCGCTCTGGCGCAGTCCGCGTCCGCCCAGCGGCACCGGCAGGAGCTTCCGGCAGGAGGCAATCACCGCGCCGTCCGTGTCAGCCGCCGCGCAGGAGGTCGTGTAGCAGGAGGTATCCAGACCGATGACGATCTCTCTCATGCTTTTTCCGCCTGCTCCGCCCGGAGAATGGTGCCCAGGATGCCGTTGATGAAGCGGCCGCTCCCCTCGTCGGAGTACTGATTCGCCATCTCCACCGCTTCGCTGATCACCACCGCGCCCGGGACGTCCTTCTCGTGAAGGATCTCCCACACCGCCAGGCGCAGAATCGTCCGGTCCACGCTGGCCATGCGCTCCAGGGACCAGTTCCGGCTGACCTCCCGGATGCGCCGGTCCAGCTCCTCGCGGCACTGCAAAACGCCCTGGAAGGTCTTTTCAATCCACGCCCGGTCGTCCAGGCCCGGGTCGTCCGCGGCCACGGCGCGCTGGTTTTCCTCCCGCAACTCGTCGTAAACCATCCGCAGCGTGTCATCGCCGCCCTCGCCGCCGGCGTAGTATTCATAGATCATCTGCATCGCGGCGATCCGCGCTGTCGCTCTTGCCATAAGCTATCTCCTGTTTTCTGCCTGTTTCTTTCGCTCAGCTGTGCGGCGGGAAAAGGCGGTTCACCGTGTCCTTAAGCCACTGCTGTTTGTCCTTCACGCCGTAGATGAAGGCGCCCGCGCCGCTCATCACGCCCAGGAAAAGGGTCCTGCCGAAGCCAATGGTCATCAGCAGCACGGCGACCGCCGCGCCGCAGGCCGAGCCGATCAGCAGCTTGCGCTTCCGATCCTCCTCGTCCGGCTCGATGGCGGTGTTCTTCTCCGTCGCGGTCAGCGTATGCTTCTGGGGCGTCACCGTCTCCAGCACGGGGCGCTTTACCTCCTGCGCCGCTGCGGTCTCCGCCTTTTCCGCCTGCTCCGGCTCCACGATGGATTCCATCTCGGGCGTCTGTTCCGTCTCTTCAGACGTTGTGAATACTTCCTGTTCAGTCATTGCGCTTTGCCTCCGACTCCCACGTGTCCAGGAAGGGCAGCTGCTCCGCTGTCACGGACTCGCTGTCCGGTGTCTCGGCCTCGCCGGCGCTCTCTGTCTCCTGCTGCTGCCCGTCGCCGGGTTCCGCGGGCTGCGGTTCCGTCGCCTCGCTTGCGGTTTCCGGCTTGACAGGCTCGGCTGTTGCCGTGGCCACCGCCTCGACCGGCTCCTCCCTCTTTCCGAAAAGGCGCTGGTGCCACGGGCGGTTATCCACCGCCGGCGCGGTCTCCTGCTCGGGCTTCGCCGTCTCCGCCTCCTGATTCACAGGCGCTTCGGGCTTTTCCGCCGGTTCCGGATTCGGCGCCGGCTGAGGCGCTTCCGCCTCCGCCGCGGGCGCGGGCGGCAGATCGGCCGGCTGATCCTTGTGTCCGAACAGCCGCTGGTGGATCGGTGTCTTTGCCTCGTCCTGCGCCGCACTCTCGTCCTGGCTCTTCAGATGCTCGGCCACGGGATCCACGGGGTCCGGCACATGGTAGGCGGTGTTCTCGCCCGCCGCGTCCATGCTGTCGACCTGAACATAAACGCGCTTCACGTCGCAGCCGGTGCAGTCGGTGACGTACTGCCGGATCTGTTTCTGCAGCGAATCCGCCAGCATCGGGATGTTGGTGCCGCGGCGCACGCCCGTGCGCAGCCCGATCACCAGGCCCTCCCGCTCGTTGTGGAGATGAATGCTCTTGCACGTCACCGCGTCATAGGGAGCCAGGCACTTGGTCACCAGGCTCTCCAGCGCCTTGACGGAGATCGCCAGCTCCCCGCCCTCGCGCTTTTCCACGACGAAGCCCTTGCGACGGCTGATGCGCCGGAAGAGCACGCTCAGACAGTAGATCCCGTCCAGCAGCATGAGCGCGATGACCACGCCGAAAACGATTTTCCGCTTGATGGAGTCGATGGCCAGCTGACGGCTGATCCACATCAGCTGGTATTTTTCAAAATAGACGTCCATAATCAGGACAGCCGACAGGAAAATCAGCACCAAACCTGCCGCCGGGATCAGGATGCGATCCCGCATGCGTGTTTTCACAGATTCTCAGCCTCCTTCTAAATCATGTGCGGTATATTGCCGACCGGATTGGCACGCCGGGCGCTCAGGACGGCTGCTCCGCCCCGTCGGCGGGCTGCGTCTCCTCGGTCTGCTCCGGCTTTTCCTCCGGCGTAGCCGCCTCCGGTTCAGTCTGCGCCTTGGCCTTGCTCTGGCTCTGCTTGGCCTTCTTTTCCTTCTCGCGACCGGCGCTGCGGCCGTCGCCCAGGCGCGCGTTGCGGGCGCCGGCGGTCAGCGCGTTGTTTTCCTTCTCGAAGCTGACGCCCGTCACATGGACATCCACCCGCACCACATGCAGACCGGTCATGGCCTCCAGCGAGCGGCGCACGCTCTCCTGGGCCTCCTGGGCCACCTTCTGGATCGGACGGCCGTACTCGATCACGACATAAAGGTCACAGCTGACCTCCTCGGGGCCGACCTCCACCTTCACGCCCCGGGTCACGTTCTTGTTCTTGCCGGCGATCTTGCCGCTGGGGACGTTGCTCATCTCCGCGATGCCCTCCACCTCCGCGGCGGCGATCCCGGCGATGGTGGCGACAACCTCGTTGGCGTAAATGATGGCGGATCCGGCGTCATTGCCTGCCTCCACCGGCTTGAGCTGGTATTCCTTTTTATTTGCCATGGTGAATCTACCTCCTAAACCATGCGTACACAACTTAAAAGACCGGATGCTCGGGTCAGGGGAAGTATACCAAATTTTCCGATCATTGGCAACACCTGCATCTGAATTTCACGTGCGCGGCGCAAAGCCGCCTGTCAGACCTTGCCACAGGGCGTCTTTCATGTTATAATAACAAAGACCGCCTGCATACAGGCTCGTCTTTACGTGCCCATCTGAATGGGCAGGATTCTTAAGTGTTTTGACATCCGTCACGATGGAGGATAAGCATGCTGAAAAAACTGACCGCTCTGACACTCTCCCTGGTGCTGCTGCTCACCGGGCTTGCGCTCGCTGAGGAGGACACGGACGACGTGGTGGACGAGAGCAAGCTGACCGCCGAGGAACTCAAGGAAATCCACGATCTGGACGACATCAACGAGGATGAGGAGGACACCCATTACGTCGTTGGCGAGACCTGGCACGAGATGGATCTGAGCGAGCTCACACCGGACACGCCCGTGCTCTACACCTGCCGCATCACCAAGGAAGACACCCCCATCTATTCCGTGCGGGAGATCGACCGCTCCAAGGTCATCATCCGCTCCGGCGCGGCCAAGGGCGCGGAGCTGTACTCCGTCGGTGCGAACTGGTGCATCATCAAATACCGTGACAAGATCGGCTATATCAAGCGCGAGAAGATCAGCGAGGTCCACCCCGTGAACCCGGAGGCCACCCCGCCCTACGGCGTACAGAAGTCCTCCTACATTTGTTACACGGCCGCCACGACGCCTGTGCGCAAATCCATGAGCGACGAGGACGACAGCTGGGTCGTGCTCAACCCCGGCACCATGCTCTCCATCTGGCGGATCAAGGACGGCTGGGCGATCGTGCCCTACTGGCGCACCTACGGCTATATCCGCATGGAGAATCTGACCGGGCTGGTGCCCGTCTCGCCGACGGACGCCGCGCTGAACGCCGACACCCCCATCGCCGCCTACACCTCCTTCTACGCCATGACGGACAGCGATACCAACCGCAACCGCCTGGTGAACATCGACGTGGGCTGCAAGCGTCTCACCCGCGTGATGCAGCCCGGCGAGTCCTTCAACTTCAACAAGCAGGTCGGCCCCTACAAGGCTTCCACCGGCTACAAGCCCGCCGTGGTGCTCTCGGCCGGCACCTCCGCCCTGGGCTACGGCGGCGGCACCTGTCAGGTTTCCTCCACGCTGTACAACGCCCTCCTGCAGCTCCCCGGCATCACGATCCTGCAGCGGCGTCCCCACGGCCCCAGCGGCGCAAAGTACCTTCCGCACGGCGTCGATGCCGCGGTGGGCAACGAGAGCCTGAATCTCCGTTTCCGCAACGACTACAGCTTCCCGATCCGCATTGAGGGCCATACCTCCTATGACGGCGCGCTGCTGATGGTGGTTTACCGGGCGGATTTCGACCAGGAGTAAGTCGAATTGCTCAATCCGGATTCGATCGCGGAGCGGACAGAACCTGTCCGTCTCCGCCTTTCTTCCTATTATAATGGAGGATATGCCTTGAATCGCAGACAAATCTGGCTCCTGGCCGCGGGCCTGTCTCTCGTGCTTCTCCTCGCCGCCCCCTCCGCGCGGGCCGACCAGGTCCGCATCCAGCCGTCCTATCCCGTGCCGTCCTATGTGAAGCAGGTTCTGGATATCGCCGCCGGGGAGATCGGCTACCGCGAGGGGGATCACGGCTACACCAAATACGGCGAGTGGTCCGGCGACCCCTACGCCCAGTGGTGCGCCGAGTTCCTCTGCTGGTGCGTGGATCAGGTGGACCAGCGGGACGGCACCGAGCTGCTGGGCACGGTCTTTCCGCGCTACTCCGGCCAGAACACCGGCCGGAGCTGGTTTATCCGGAACGGCCGCTATGTCGTCCGCAACGGCAACCTCGACGGGTGGGGCTACCAGTGGCTCTATGGCGCGGATCATTTCCTCACGCCCGGCGAGTACATTCCCGAGCCCGGCGACTGGGTCTTCTTCACCTGGACGGATACGCAGGATACGGACCACGTCGCCATGGTCGAGTACTGCACCCGCGACACCGAGACCGGGTCGGTCACGATCCACTGCATCGAGGGCAACACCCCCGTCGCGGTCAAGCGCGCCGAGTACGATCTGACCTACAACCGCATTCTCGGCTTTGGCACCGTGCACGACACCGCCGAGTGGACCATCCGCTCCGGCAACAGCGGCTTCAAGGTCCGCCAGCTGCAGGAGAAGCTGGTTCGCCTCGGGCTGATGACCCCGGATCAGGTGGACGGCATCTGCGGAAGCTCGACCATTCTCGCCGTCCGCGCCTGGCAGTCCTCCCACGGGCTGAAGCAGACCGGAATCGCCAACCTGGAGACCCAGCGGAGCATGGACCGCCGTCTCGCCCGCGAGGCGGACGCGGATTTCTCCGCCTGGATCGTCGAGGACAGCAACCCGGCGGACGCGCTTGCGCTGGACAATGTGCCCAGCCTGTCCGATCTGCTGCGCCGCTATGGGCAGCGCAGCGGCGAGGGCAACCTGGAATTAAACTGACCGCGGACGATCCCGCCTGGCTTTCCGGACGATCGACGACACAGATTAAGTAAGAGATCATGAAAAGAGTTTTCTGCCTGATTGCGCTTCTCGCGTTTCTGCTGACCGGTCCATGCGCGGCGCGGGCCGAGGGCGTCTCCGCCAGCGGCAGCCTCACCTTCGAGACCCCGCTGGACGCCGGCGACGCTTCGCTTGACGCGCTTCTGCATCTCCTGGACGAGCTCCGCATCGGCTACGCCTACGCGGAGAAGGACGGCTGCTTCGACCTCTATACGGTCGTGCAGCTCAAGGATGCCCCTCGCACCGCCACCGACCTGGTGCTGTACGGAACCCCCGCCCACTGGGGGCTGTGGGTGCCCAAGCTGGGGCAGACGCGGCTGATGCTGAACAACGAGGCCATGGTGGAGTTCGGGCTGAAGATGTGGAACCATCTCTCCCTCCCGCTGCACCGGCTGGCCCTCCTCTACCCCTGGGTGCACCAGGCGGCGCTGACCAGACCCAAAGCCGCCTGGGACCTGATCTTCCACGCCAGCGAGGGCACGCGGACCATTCCGCGCGAGGCGCTGATCTCCCTCGCCGAGGAGCTCGCGGAGCTGGCGGAGAACGACGCCGCCTTCTCCACCTACCTCTCCGCGCTGGGCGAGGCGACCGGCCTGGGCGAGCGTCTCTCCTACCTGTTCTGGGAAATTCCGGCATGGCTGGAGGAGTACGCGCCGGATGGCATCGATATCGTCAGCACAGCCACCGATATCACATGGTACGCCGGCGTAGAAACCCTGTTTTCTTCCGCCGCGGATGGCTCAAATTGGAAGCTGTATCTGCCGGCTTTTCTCGACGGGGATACCGTCTTCTGTCGGTTTGATCCAACCGACTCCGGCTTTGTTCTTGAAGTCTATCCGGACGGGGAGGAAGGCGCGCCCGACAGCTGGGATCTCTACTTAGCGCTTCGGAACAGTGCCCCGGACACCGGGCGTTTTCAGATCACCATCGGCGGCGCCGCGCTGTCGGAGCGTATGCTCCCTGTTCTCAGCGACCATCTTATCTCGCTCTCTCCCATCGGCGACCAGCTTCTCACTTATTATATTACCTCGGAGAACGCCCAATGGACCCTGTCGGATCAGAATCAAACCAAGCTTCTGATCGTTCACAATCATTCGGTCCCTTATACTCCCGACCGCTGGCCGGCCTACCTGGACATTGAAATCCAGGGCGTCAACTTTTTCTCGCTCAACGACTCCTCCCTCGAGGAGCTGATGCACACGCTGCTGATCCCGGCGGTCAAAGCCGCCGTCCCCCTGATCGCCGCCGCCCCCGCCGAGTCCGTGGCCGCCCTGATGAACTGGGTGGAGCAGATCGGTCTGCTGGGCGAGTGAACGAAGTCTGGAATAATCGGAGGTGCCCATGCGCAAACTGCTCGCTTGCCTGCTGCTGCTCTGTCTGACTCTCCCCTGCGCGACGGCGGAGGAACCGGAGGAGGAGCTGTACATCGAGGTCGAGGACGTGATGCTGGACGAGGACGGGAACGAGATTCCAGAGGAGAGCGAGCCCGTCTCGATCTTCGAGGAGGACGGCTCCATCCTGCTGACCATGACCTTTACCGGCGATTTCACCATCGGAAAGAGCACCGGCAGGGACCGCTTCGACTACTTCGGAGACGAGCTGGCGCAGCACGACGGCGACATCAACTATACGATGGACAACATGCGCGCCATCCTGCAGGCGGACGACATGACCCTGGTCAATTTCGAGGGGACGCTGACCAATTCGACGTACATCCCCGCCAACAAGAAAGAGAACCACTTCCTTTTCTCCGCGCCCCCGGAGTGGGCCAGCATTCTCCCGGACAACGGCATCGAATGCGCTTCGCTGGAGAACAACCATGTGATGGACCACGGCGAGGAGGCCTACGAGGATACCAAGGCCGCCCTGCGGGAGGCGGGCGTTGTCTACTCCAACTCCACGGAGATGGGCGTCTACACCTGCAAGGGCATCGATATCTGCATGCTCTCCTATCTCTGCATCGACCGCTATGATAAGTCGGTCGGCGGCTACGCCACGCTCTACGACAAGGTCGCGGCGGATATCCGCGCTGCGAAGGAGCTCTACCCCATTGTCATCGCCTCCTTCCACTGGGGCAATGAGAAGGACTATTTCCCCACCGAGCGGCAGATCCGGATGGGGCGTCTGGCCGTGGACAGCGGCGCGGACCTGGTGATCGGCCATCACTCCCACCGCATGAACCCCATCGAGTGCTACAAGGGCGTCTACATCTGCTATTCCCTGGGCAATTTCTGCTTTGCCGGGCATAAAAAGCCCGACGACATGACCTCCTTTGTCTTCCAGACCCGTTTCCGGGAGCGGAACGGCGAGATCACCAACGAGGGCTTCCGGATCATTCCGATCCGCATCTCCTCCCTTGAAAAGCGCAACGACTTCATCCCGACCCCGCTGGAGAAGGCCGAGCACATCGACAGTGTGCTCACCACCCTGAAGCAGGCGACGCGGGACGCCGGCAAGAAAAAAGCCACCACCCTGACCTACGCGGTGGAGACCTACCCGCTCACCTGGGAGAACTGATCTCCCCGGCGGTTTTCAGTTGGTGGATGTGAATGGATCAAGCAAGAGGAGGTGCGCCGGATGCGCAAGCCCGTCGCCGGTGAGGCCCAGGAGAACCTGCGGCTGCCCACCAGTCTTCCGGAGGACTATGTGCCTACGCCGGAGAGCGGCCTGACGGACGCCCAGGCGGAGGATCTGCGCCGGGCCGGCCAGGGCAACCGCGCCACCTCCCATCCGGGCAAATCCGTGCTACGCGTCATCGTGGAGCATGTTTTCACGCTCTTCAACCTTTTGAACATCGCCCTCGCCGCCCTGCTCTTCTGGGTCGGGGCGCAGCGCAACGCGCTCTTTCTGGGCGTGGTCGTCTCCAACACCCTGATCGGGATCATCCAGGAGCTTCGGGCGCGCTACACCGTGGCCCGCCTCCGCCTGCTCACCCTCGCCCCCATCCAGGCGACCCGCGGCGGGAAAACCCGGCCGATCCCGGTGGAGGACGCGGTCCGGGGCGATCTGATCACGCTGCGGGCCGGCGAGCAGGTCCCCGCGGACGCCACGGTCCGTTTTGGCAGCTGCACCGTCTCCGAGGCCATGCTCACCGGCGAGTCCGGCAATGTCGAGAAGAAGCCCGGCAGCTGGCTCTATTCCGGCAGCTACATCACCAGCGGCCGCTGCGTCTGCCAGCTGGTCCACGTGGGCGACGCCAGCTATATCAACCGTCTCTCCCGGGCGGCCAAGAAGCTCCAGCCCCCGGTCTCGGAGATGGCGCAGTCCCTGCAGCGCCTCGTCCGGATGATCAGCGCCGCCCTTGTGCCCGTGGGGATCCTGCTCTTCCTGAGCCACTACTATTCAGAGAAGCTCCCGCTGGAGTCGGCGATCCCGCGGACCGTGGCCGCCGTCGTCGGAATGATCCCGGAGGGCCTGATGCTGCTGACCAGCGTCGCGCTCACGGTGGGCGTGCTGCGCCTGGCGCGACAGCGCACCCTGGTGCAGGAGATGAACGCCATCGAGTCCCTCGCCATGTCGGACGTGGTCTGTCTGGACAAGACCGGCACGCTGACCACCGGCCGCATGACCCTGCACGATCTGAAGCCCATCGACGTGGATCTGGATACCTTTAAGGCGGCGCTCGCGCGCTATCTCGGCGCGTCCGACCGCTCCTCCCCCACGCTCTCGGCGATCGCCCAGTCGATCCGCCCCGGCGTGGAGGCCGCCTCCATGATCCTGCCCTTCTCCTCCGAGCGAAAAAAGAGCGCGGTCTCCTTCCGGGACGGCACGACCCTCGTGCTCGGCGCGCCCTCCTATGTGCTCGGGCTGCGGGAGACCGAGGAGATCCACGAGCTGATCGCGGAGCAGACAGCCCAGGGCATGCGCGTGGTCTGTCTGGCGGAGTGCGCCGGCTTTATCCGGCAGAACGACACGCCCCCGGTCCGCCGGGTGCTGGGGCTGTGCATGATCGCCGACGAGGTGCGGCCCGAGGCGCCGGAGACGCTGCGCTTCTTCCGGGAGGAGGGCGTTCAGATCAAGCTGATCTCCGGCGACGACCCCGACACCGTGACCCAGATCGCCCACAAGGCGGGGCTGGGCGACGGGGAGACCCGCGCCGTGGATCTGAGCACGGTCGCCGACCAGATGCTCGGGGACGCCGTCGAGAAATACGACATTTTCGGGCGCGCCACCCCGGAGCAGAAGCAGCGTCTGGTGCTGGAGCTGCAAAAGCGCGGGCACAAGGTCGTCATGACCGGCGACGGCGTGAACGATATCCCGGCGATGAAGCTGTCCGACTGCTCCGTCGCCATGGCCAGCGGCGCGGACGCGGCGCGGCACGCCGCCCACATCGTGCTGCTGGACGACGATTTCTCCGCCCTGCCGCACGTGGTCGCCGAGGGCCGCCGCGTCGTCCACAACATCACCCGCACCGCCTCCCTTTTCCTGGTCAAGACCATCTACTCCTTCGCGCTCAGCGTGCTGATGCTCTTCATCCCCGGCTCCTACCCCTTCCTGCCGATCCAGCTGACGCTGATCTCCTCGCTGACCGTAGGCATCCCCTCCTTCTTCCTGGCGCTGGAGCCCAACCGGGAGCCGGTCCGCGGCGCCTTCCTGCGGAAGGTACTGATCCGCGCGCTGCCCGGCGGCACGGCGGTGACCCTGTGCGCCATCGCCTCGGCGCTGATGGAGTCCGCATGGCCCGCCGAGGTCTGCTCGACCCTCGCCACCATCGCGGCCGGCTGGGTCGGCCTGGTGATGCTTCACTCCGTCTGCGCACCGCTGAACCGCTTCCGCTTCATATTGCTCGCTGTCATGACCGGGCTGTTCGTCTGCGCCGTCGGCTTTGCCGGGCCGGTCTTCTATCTGGTGCCGCTGTCCGGCGCCATGTGGGCCGTGCTGATCGGCGAGATCGCCTTCAGCGTCCTGGTCATTCTGCTGCTGCGCAGATTCCTGCCGCGCATCCTGCCGGAGGAGGTGGCCAGATGAGATGGCGGCTGGCCGCGCTGGGCCTGCTGATCCCGGCGCTCTGTCTGACGCTCTGTCTCGGCTTTTCCCTGCTTCCGTCCCCTGATTTGCCCGCCGCCAGCGCCGAGACAGCCGCCGCGCAGCCGGGCACAGAAATGGAGACAGAGGCGCAAGCCGCACCCGGACCCGCCGAAACCTCGCAGCCCCGCCCCGCCCCCGGCTATGTGCTCGTTCAGACGGATACGGCCGCGGGCTGGCTGCCCCTGCCGGAATCGACCGAGGAGAGCTACACCTATCCGATCCGCCAGCTCAACGAGGCCGGGGAGCTGGTGGAAAACCGCCTTCGCCTGACCCCCGAGGGGGTCTGCATGGAGTACGCCACCTGTGAAAACCAGGATTGCGTCCATCAGGGGGAGGTCACCCTGCAAAACAAGGACACGCGCGTGCTGATGAACTTTATACTGTGTCTCCCGAACCGGGTGAGCGTCGCGCTCTATACCCCGGAGGAGGTGCTCGCCATGTACGCGGCGCCTCAGGACGGGGCGGCGCAGTAAGACGAATTGCCGAGGAAGGGAGGCTTGCCTGTGCGGGACCATGACGCTGCCTTTCGCGTCTCCCTCTGCGGGCTTCTTCTGGCGCTGATGCTGGTGCTCGGCTATGTGGAGAGCCTGGTGCCCGTCGGGATCCCGGGGCTCAAGCTAGGCCTGAGCAACGGCGTGCTGATCTTCGCCGTCTATATGCTGGATCTCCCCGCCGCCTGGATTCTGATGGGCCTGAAGGTGCTGCTGTCCGGCCTCCTCTTCAGCGGGGTCAGCGCCATGATGTACGCCCTGGCCGGCGGGGCGCTCTCTCTGGCGCTCATGTCCCTGCTCAGCCGCATCCGGCGTCTCCCGCCCACCGCGGTCTCCATGGCCGGCGGCCTGGCGCACAACATCGGGCAGGTGGTCATGGCCATGCTGGTGCTCCACTCGCCCAGGGCCATCCTCGGGTATATGGGGCTTCTGATGCTGGTCGGCCTCGTCTGCGGCGCGCTGACCGGCATCGCCGCCACCGCCGTGATGCGGCATCTGCGGGCGGGCCGCTTTCACCAGAGGCTATCCTCAAAACGCGGCAGTCTCCCCGCCGTGCTGCTGGCGGTGGCCGTCATCGCCGCGGTCGGGGTCTTCGCCTTCCTCCGGCTCCCGAAGACCGGGACCGTGGTCGTCACCAGCGACGCGCCGGCCATGCTCCCCGCCGACCGTCTCCCCTTCGACGTCCCCGATCCCACCCAAGGTCAAGATTGACAAAGCATGCCCAAATCGGTATAATATAGGCCGATTGGGCTTGTTTCGTTTAAGACTAAGACCCTGTCCGTTTGTTTTCTGTCATGGGCGAAAGGCGTCCATGCAAATAGGATACCATTCAACAAAAGACGAAGGGAAGGAAACACTCATGAAAAAGGGCAATGTCCTGGTCGGTCAGTCCGGTGGTCCCACCGCGGTCATCAACTCCAGCCTGGCTGGCGTTTTCAAGACGGCGAAGGAGCGCGGCTTCAGCAAGGTCTACGGCATGCGCTACGGCATCCAGGGTTTCATGGATGAGCAGTACATCGACCTGTCCGACCACATCAAGAACGAGCTGGATCTGGAGCTGCTGAAGCGGACGCCCTCCGCTTTCCTGGGCACCTGCCGCTACAAGCTCCCCGAGATCCACGAGGACAGAGCTGTCTATGAGCGCATCTTTGAGCTGCTGGATAAGCTGGATATCGAGGTCTTCATCTATATCGGCGGCAACGACTCCATGGACACCATCCGCAAGCTCTTCGACTACTCGCTCCTGACCGGCGCGAAGCAGAAGTTTGTCGGCTGCCCGAAGACCATCGACAACGACCTGGCGATCACCGACCACACCCCCGGCTTCGGCAGCGCCGCGAAATACATCGCCACCTCCACCAAGGAGATCATCTGCGACGCGATGGGCTTCTCCTACAAGAAGAAGAACGTCAACATCGTCGAGATCATGGGCCGCAACGCGGGCTGGCTGACCGGCGCCGCCGCCCTCTCCCGCAGCGAGGACTGCGAGGGCCCCGACCTGATCTACCTGCCCGAGCTTCCCTTCAGCATCGAGAGCTTTGTGGCGGAAGTCAAGAAGATCCTCGAGAAGAAGGACGTCGTGGTCGCCGTGGTCTCCGAGGGCATCAAGACCGCCGAGGGCAAGTACGTCTGCGAGTACGCCACCTCCTCCACCACCACGGACGCCTTCGGCCATATCCAGATGACCGGCACCGCCTCCTATCTGGCCAACGTGATCAAGAACGAGCTGGGCTGCAAGACCCGCGCCGTGGAGCTCTCCACGCTGCAGCGCGCCGCCGCGCACCTGGCCAGCAAGATCGACGTGGACGAGGCCTTCAACGTCGGCGGCGCGACCGTGAAGGCCGCTGACGAGGGCTCCTCCGGCGTGATGGTGGTCATCGACCGCGTCTCCGACGACCCCTATCAGAGCGCGACGGGCGTCTACGACGTGCACCGCATCGCCAACGGCGAGAAGGTGGTGCCGCGCAACTGGATCAACAAGGCCGGCAACTACGTGACCGAGGAGTTCCTCGACTACGTCCGTCCGCTGATCCAGGGCCAGTACTCCCCCATGATGGTCGAGGGTCTCCCCCGCCACCTGAGCATGAATCTGAAGAATTACGATTGGGTCACCTCCCGCCGTAAGTAAGCGATAACCCGTTAAGATCATCAAAGGAGGCACTCTTCTCATGTCTGTGGCTTGGTATATTGTGGTTCTCTGTGCCGTGGCCGCGGCGGTTGCCTATGTAGCCTGGAACTATCTGCGCATCAAGCGGATGCCGGAGGGCACCTCCGACATGGTGGAAATGGCCGCCATCATCCGCTCCGGCGCGAACACCTTCATGAAGACCGAGTACCGCACCATCGCGGTCGTGGTCGCCGCCCTGGCGGTCATCTTCAGCCTCTTTGTGGAGCGGACCAGCGGCATCACCTTCCTGCTGGGCGCCTGCATGTCCTCCGTCGTGTGCGTGCTGGGCATGAAGAGCGCGACCTACGCCAACGTGCGCACGGCCAACAAGGCCCGTGAGTCCATGTCCATCGGCGAGACCGTGAAGGTCGCCCTCTGCGGCGGCTCCATCTCCGGCCTGGCCGTGCAGGCCTTCGGCCTGCTGGGCCTGGTGCTGGTCGTCATGCTCGGCGGCCTGCAGCACAACGCGGCGGGCGGCGGCCTGCTTGTGCAGCTGGAGGGCGTGAACGCCACCATCATGCGCATCTCCACCTACTCCCTGGGCTGCTCCCTGGTCGCCATGTTCAACCGTGTGGCCGGCGGCAACTACACCAAGGCCGCCGACATCTCCGCCGACATTCTGGCGAAGATCCGCAACGACCTGCCCGAGGACGACTCCCGCGTGCCCAACGTCATCGCTGACTTCATCGGCGACAACGTCAACGACATCGCCGGCAACTGCTCCGACCTGCTGGAGTCCTTCGTGGCCACGATCTCCGCGACCCTGATGATCGCCGTGATCCTCTACCAGGATCAGATCGCCAAGGCCGGCGAGGCCGCCAAGGCTGTCTTTGAGAACGCCTTCAATCTGACCACCATCTATCCCATCGCCATCGCCGGTCTCGGCCTCATCGGCTGCCTGATCGGTCTGGGCTACGCCGCCGTCAAGAAGATGGGCGACAACCCCTCCAAGGAGCTGGACAACGCCACCAACATCTCCGCGGGCGTGACCCTGATCCTGGCACTGGCCGCGAGCTTCATCGTCTTTGGCGGCATGGACAAGGCCGTGTTCGAGGCCTTCGGCTGGGTCGCCGGCCCCGTCTCCCCCTGGATCTGCGTGGTGCTGGGTCTGGCAAGCGGCGTCGCCATCGGCAAGATCACCGAGTACTACACGGCCACCGAGTATAAGCCGACCCAGCAGCTCGCCGAGATGGCCACCGAGGGCGAGGCCTTCGTCGTCACCAAGGGCGACGCCATCGGCTCCCGCTCCTGCCTGCTGCCGGTTCTTCTGATCGCGATTTCGCTGATCCTTGCGGGCTTCCTGTGCGGCATCTACGGCGTGGCCCTCTCGGCGCTTGGCATGCTGGCCTTCGTGGGCGCCACGGTCTCCATCGACGCCTTCGGCCCCATCGCCGACAACGCCGGCGGCCTGGCCGAGAGCTGCCACCTCGATCCCGAGGTCCGCAAGATCACCGATAAGCTGGACGCAGTCGGCAACACCACCGCCGCCATCGGCAAGGGCTTTGCCATCGGCTCCGCGGCCTTCGCGACCGTGTCCCTGATCGTCTCCTACGTCGGCAACTATACCGCCCACGGCGCGGAGCATGTGCTGAACATCGCCTCCTTTACCGTGGTGGCCGGCGCCATCATCGGCGGCGCGCTGGTGGAGTACTTCTCCGCCATGCTGACCGACAACACCATCGAGTCCGCCAAGGCCATGGCTGACGAGGGCGACAAGATGCTCTCCATCCCCGGCGCGCTCGAGGGCAAGGTCAAGCCCGATTACAACAAGATGATCCAGATGGCCACCCAGGGCGCGCTGAAGAAGATGCTCGTGCCCTCCATCCTGGCCATGGCGATTCCCGTGGTGGGCGGCTTCGTCTTCGGCGTGCAGTTCGTCGGCGGCCTGCTGATCGGCGCGACCGTGGTGGCCATCCCGAGAGCCATCTTCATGGGCAACTCCGGCGGCGCCTTCGACAACGCGAAGAAGTACATCGAGTCCGGCGCCATCCCCGGCCACGGCAAGGGCACTGCGGCCCATAAGGCGGCCGTCACCGGCGACACCGTCGGCGATACCCGCAAGGACGTCGTCGGCGTCGCGCTGGATATCTTCATCAAGATGATGTCCACCGTCGCCAACACCCTGGTCGTCGTGTTCAAGAACTTCACCCTCTTCCGCTGAGACCTCACCGCCGCACGGCGGTTCGGCGTCAGCGTATCACACCCCCGAGCCCGTCCGGCTCGGGGGTTTTCCTTGCCCCTTCAGGCCGCAAAGCCGTCTCCCTGGGTAAAAATAGAATTGCTTTCAAAACACAGCTGTGCTATAATACCCGAGTTCAATCACATCAAAAGGAGCGCTGTCTGATGATTACTTCCAAGGAACTGAGAAACGCCTGGATCCGCTTTTACGAGGAGCGGGGACATGTCAATATCGGCGCGGTCTCCCTGATCGGTGACGGGAGCACCGGCGTGATGTTTAACGTGGCCGGCATGCAGCCGCTGATGCCCTACCTGCTCGGCGAGCCCCATCCCTCCGGAAAGACCCGGCTTTGCAACGTGCAGGGCTGCGTCCGCACCGTGGATATCGAGAGCGTCGGCGATCCGACCCACTTTACCTTTTTTGAAATGATGGGCAACTGGTCCCTCGGCGACTACTTCAAGAAGGAGAAGACCCGCTGGAGCTACGACCT